>JAASTF010000169.1 GCA_021767525.1 Paracoccaceae bacterium | reverse complement strand
GATTTCACAGTCGACAACAGCAGGCTGGTCTCGCTCGTCGCCACGCCGTCGATGCGGCGGATGGTGTTCAGCACCTGGTCCAACTGGTCCAACGTGTCGGTGCCCAGCTCGACAATCAGATCCCAGCGTCCGTTGGTGGCATGGACCGCCTGCACCGCCGGCAGCCCCGCCAACTGCCGCTTGATCCGGTCGGCGCCGCGCCCCTCGATCCCGAGCATCATCAGCCCGCGCACCGGGTCGCGTGCCACGTCGCCTTTCAGCAGCACGGTAAAGCCCACGATCTCGCCCGACTGCCGCAGCTTGTCGATGCGCGCGCGCACCGTGGCGCGTGACACGCCCAACAGCGCCGACAGCGATGACAGCGGCGCGCGCGCGTCCTGGCGCAAGGCGCGGATCAGGGCGTGATCGAGATCATCCATTTTGAAGCCTTCCAGTGCCGATTTGGAAAATTGCTGCGCATATTGCACAATTTGATCGCTTTAATCCACCCCGTTTTGGCGAGATATCGGGGCCAAGCATCAACGAAAAGGTCACGACATGACGGCACAAACCTGTATCCTGATCGGCGCGCCCATGGATTGCGGCAAGCGCAACCAGGGGTGCCTGATGGGCCCCGATGCGTATCGCACCGCTGGGCTGGGCCGCGCGCTGGAAAACCTGGGGCACAGGGTTCTTGATATTGGCAACCTGTCGCCTGCGCCCCATGCACCCGACACCGCCGATGCGCATCTTTACAAACGCAATGCCTGTATCGGCTGGACCGAAAGCCTGATGCTGACCGCGCAATGGGCGATGTCGCAGGGCACGCCGATCTTTTTGGGCGGCGATCATGCGCTGTCGCTGGGCTCGGTCGCAGGTGTAGCCGCCCACGCGGCAGGCGAGGGCCGCCCACAATTCGTGCTGTGGCTGGATGCGCATGCCGATTTCCACACCACCGAAACCACCGAAAGCGGCAATTTGCACGGCACGCCGCTGGCCTATGCGACGGGCCAGCCGGGGTTCGACGGCTTTCCGCGGGTGCCCGCGCCGGTGCCTGCCGAAAACGTCTGCATCATCGGGCTGCGCTCGGTCGACGGGGCCGAAAAGGCGGCGCTGCAGGCCAGCGCGGTCGCCCGCCACGACATGCGCGAGATCGACGAGACCGGCATCGCCCGCCCGTTGCAGGCTTTCCTGGATCGCGTGGCCGCCGCCGGCGGGGCGCTGCACGTGTCGCTGGATGTCGATTTCCTGGACCCGTCCGTGGCCCCCGCCGTGGGCACCACCGTGCCCGGCGGCGCCACCGTCCGCGAGGGGCACCTGGTGTGCGAGATGCTGCATGACAGCGGGCTTGTCACCTCGATGGACCTGGTCGAACTGAACCCCTTTCTGGACGAACGCGGGCGCACCGCGCAGTTGATGGTCGATCTGTGTGCCAGCGCGATGGGCCGCCGCGTGTTCGACCGCCCCACCCGCGCCCATTCCTGACCAAGAGGTTTGCCATGACCACCCCATCCCACAAGGCCCTGGTGCCTTTCGTCTCGGTCGAGAACATGATGCGGCTGATCCATCACATCGGGATCGACCGAATGCTGGGTGAACTGGCCGAGTATATCGAGGACGATTTCCGCCGCTGGCCCGAGTTCGACAAAACGCCCCGCGTGGCCAGCCATTCCGATGTCGGCGTGATCGAGCTGATGCCCACCTCGGACGGGCAGGCCTATGGGTTCAAATACGTCAACGGCCACCCCAAGAACACGCGCGAGGGGCTGCAGACGGTTACGGCCTTTGGCCTGCTGGCGGATATGTATACCGGATACCCCGTGCTGCTGACCGAGATGACCGTGTTAACCGCGCTGCGCACGGCGGCAATGTCGGCGCTGGCGGCGAAACACCTGGCCCCGCGTGATGCGCGCGTGATGGCGATGATCGGCAACGGCGCCCAGGCCGAGTTTCAGTGCCTGGCCTTCCAGGCGCTGTGCGGCGTCGAGGAGGTGCGGCTTTACGATATCGACGCGGCCGCCACCGCGAAATGCGCCCGCAACCTTGGGCAAACGGGCCTGCGCGTGGTGGCCTGTGACAGCCCGGAAGAGGCCATTCAGGGCGCGCAGGTCATCACCACCTGCACCGCCGACAAGCAATACGCCACGATCCTGACCGACAACATGGTCGGTGCCGGCGTGCACATCAACGCCATCGGCGGCGACTGCCCGGGCAAGACGGAACTGGCGCCGGCGATCTTGCACCGGTCCGAGATTTTCGTCGAATACCCCGAACAGACCCGGATCGAGGGCGAGATTCAGCAACTGGCGCCCGATCATCCGGTGACCGAGCTGTGGCAGGTCATCACAGGCGCCGCGCGGGGCCGCCGTGACGCGTCGCAAATCACGTTGTTCGACAGCGTGGGTTTCGCGATCGAGGATTTCAGCGCCCTGCGCTATATCCGCGACCGGATCGAGGGCACCGACCTGTTCGAGCCGCTGGACATGCTGGCCGACCCGGACGACCCGCGCGACCTGTTCGGCATGGTGCAACGCGCGGCTCCGTGAATGAAAAAGGGTGGGCAAACTGCCCACCCCAGATGCGCGCCCTATCCCGCCAGCGACGGCAGCCACAGCACGATGGCCGGGAAAGCCACCAGCAGCGCGATGGTCACCGCGTCGGCGATGAAAAAGGGCGTGACACCCTTGAACACGTCCTGCACGGTCAGGTCGTCGCGCACGCCCGCAACCACAAAGCAGTTCAGGCCGATGGGCGGCGTGATCAGGCAGAACTCGGCCATCTTCACCACCAGGATGCCGAACCACACGGCACACATCGGGCCCGACATGCCGAATGTGCTGTCGGCCGCGCTGACAAGCTCGCCGCCATTCAGCGCCATGACCGCCGGATAGACCACCGGCAGCGTCAGCAGCAGCATCCCGATCGCGTCCATGAACATGCCCAGCACCGCATAGGCCAGCAGAATGCAGACCAGGATCAGCATCGGCGACACGGTCAGCGAGGTGATCCAGTCGGCAAAGGCATCGGGCAGCTGCGCAAAACCGAGGAAGCGGACATAAATCAGCACGCCCCAGATGATGGTAAAGATCATCACCGTCAGCTTGGCCGTTTCGATCAGTGCCGACTTCAGCTCGGCCCAGCGCATCCCGCGCGCCAGCGCCATGAGGAACACGATGAAGGCCCCCAGCGCGCCCCCCTCGGTCGGCGTGCCCCAGGCCTTTTCACCGAAGGGGTTGTAGACGAAGAAGATGATGATCACGACCACGGCCAGGATCGGCATGGCGGCGGGCAGCGAGGCAAAGCGTTCGCGCCAGGTAAAGCCGCCCACGGGCGGGCCCACAGATTTGAAGATCACCGCGATCCCGACGATCAGCCCCGCATAGACGACGGCGGAAAACACGCCCGGCACAAAGCCCGCCAGCAGCAGCTTGCCCACGTCCTGCTCCACGATGATCGCATAGATCACCAGGATGGCCGAGGGCGGGATCAGGCTGGCCAACGTGCCGCCCGCAGCCACCACGCCGGCGGCGAATTGCTTGTTGTAGCCGATCTTCAGCATCTCGGGGATGCCGATGCGGGCAAACACCGCCGCCGTGGCCACCGACGCGCCGGACACGGCCGCAAAGCCCGCTGTGGCAAAGACCGTCGACACCGCCAAGCCACCCGGCAACCAGGCGATCCAGCGCTTCGCGGCCTCGAACAGCGCCCGGGTCAGCCCCGCGTAATAGGCCAGGTACCCGATCAGGATGAAGGTCGGGATCAGGCTAAGCTCATGACTGGCGACCTTGGAATGGGGCACCTGCCCGGCGGTCTTGGCCGCCACGGTGATAGCCCAGCCCAGATGCTCGGGGTCAAAGCCGCGGCGCGACCAGAAAATAAGGAACAGCCCCACAAGCCCTGCCAACGCGGCGGCAAAGGCCACGCGCATCCCCAGCACGACAAGCACCAGCAGACCGCCCGACACCCACAGGCCGATTTCGATGGGTTCCATCCGCTTATCCCTTCTCGCTCAGGGTTTCGGCCTCGGCCGCGGCCTGGGCCGCGGCATCCTGCACCATCGGCACGGCGACCGGGTTTTCCAGCCCCAGCACCAGCGCCCGGCCATAGCCCCAGGCCTGAATGCACAGGCGCAGGCAGATGACGAAGAACGCGACCGGCACCAGCAGCTTGGCGGGCCAGATCGGCAGGCCGATATCGATGGTGCTGTCACGGCTCCACATCGGCGCGTTGAAATCGAAACTACGGTCGAAATGCGCCCAGCTGCCCCACAGCAGAAAGATCATCAGCACGAGGATCATCAGGATCGAGATCAGCTCGAAAAACCACAGCGCCCGGCCACGCAGAAAGCCCACCACCAGATCCATGCGGATATGTGTGCCGTCGCGCTGCGCGAAGGACACGGCCAGGATGGCGATCAGCGGCATCAGCTGCATGATCCAGTCGACATAGCCCGACAGCGGCGCGTTGAAGAAGACGCGCCCGCCCACCGACCGCACCGCCAGGAACATCAGCGACAGAACGCCCAAGCCCGCGATCAGTGCGAAAAACCGTTCAAGTTTCAAAAGTCCCCGGTCGAGACGGCTGAGAATACTGCCGTCTTCCAGTACGGGCGCTCCGCCTGCCATACCGGCCCCCCATGTTTTGGATGCGTCTGAAACGCGAAACGGCCGCGCCCGGGCATTCCAGGCGCGGCCAAAGATGTCACATCGTTATCAGTTCGATGCGCGGTGCTGTTCCAACGTCGAGAACACCAGGTCATACAGCTCTTGTGCGGGCATGCCCTGGGCCGACATGTCGGCGATCCACTGATCGTGGATCGGCTTACCGGCGACCTCGCGGAACTTGGCCAGCTCCTCGTCCGAGATCATGACCTTTTCCACGCCCTTCTCGGCCAGAACATCGTCCCAGCGCTTCAGCAGACCGGCGTAGTTTTCCAGGTAATACTCGATCGCCTCGGGCACGGATTCGTCCAGCGCCTGGCGGTGCTCGTCGCTCAGCGATTCATAGGCGTCGATATTCACCACAACGGGGCAGTTCACGGTGCCGGGGTTCAGGTTGGCGGTCCACCAGTCGGCCTCGTTGATCGTGCCGAACGACAGGTGCGCGTGCTGCGCAAAGGCCACGGTGTCGACAACGCCAGATTCCATCGCCTGGTACGCTTCCGAGCTGGTCACGCTGGTCGGCACGCCGCCCACGGCGCGGAATGCCTCGCCCAGGCCGCCGGTGGCGCGCACGCGCATCCCTTCGAATTCCGACAATTCGTCGCGCGGCTCGCCGGTGCCGACCAGGTTGTACTGGGGCATCGGGCTGGTCATCAGCATCTTGGCGTTCCACTGGGCCATTTCGTTGGCCACGGCGGGGTGGTCATAGACCGCGTGGCTGACGGCCACTTCCTCTTCCAGGTTGGACACACCCAGGAACGGCAGTTCCAGCACGGTGATCGCACGGTTCTTGTCGGGGTGGTAGCCCGCGCAGAACTGCGCCATTTCGAACGCCCCGATCGAGATACCGTCCAGGTTCTCGCGGTTGTTCGACAGGCCGCCATAGCTGACATTCATGGTGAATTCGCCGCCGGTCTTTTCCGACACCAGTTCGGCCAGCTTTTCGATGTGCTCGGTAAAGGCGCGGCGCTTGCCCCAGACCGATACGTTCCATTCGGTGGCCATTGCCTCGGTTGCAAAGGCGGTGGCGAGGGCCGCGACGGCGACCCGCGAAAACATCTTGTTCATGGTCTCACTCCCTGAGTTGTGGCCCGTTGCCCGGGCCATTGCGCGGCAAGCTAGCCCGTGAAACCGCCCATGCCAAGACCTTGGTTAGAAAAACTGACCAATACCCTGGGTTTTTGCCGCGGCTCACGAGGCTGCGCGGGCCATCGCCTCGTCCGCCTCGGCCGCCAGAAGGGCCGCGTTGCCGCCCGCCGCCGTGGTGTCGACGCAGATATGCCGCTCCAACCGGCAGCGCGCTGCCAGGTCGTCGGCCCCCGTCGCCAGTGGGATCAGCGCACCATCGCGCGCGGCCAGGGCGCGGCGCGCGGCGCGCAGATCATCCGCCCCCGACCACAGCGCCACCACCGCGACGCCATTGAGGCCCGTCAGCGCCTCGCGCGGAAGAACCCCGTCCATCGCGCCAGCCCCACCGGCGCGCGGCGCGATTTCCAGCGCGGGGCAGCCCGCCTCGCGTGCGATGCGCGCCTGATCGGCGGCATCTTCGGCCGTCGGGCCAAGGCACAGGACCGGCCCGCGCCCATAGACCGACAGGCGGTTCGATTCCCCCGTCGGCCCCGGCAGGTCAGTGACCGACAGGCGCGGCGTGTCCTGCCCCGCCACCCGATCCAGCCAAGCCTGCACGCGGCCCGGCCAGACCGTGTCGCCGGGCGCGCTGTCATGGCCCGGGCCGGGTGCCGCGGCAAAGCGTGCCACGTAATGCGGCCCACCCGCCTTGGGCCCGGTGCCCGACAGACCCTCGCCGCCAAAAGGCTGGCTGCCCACGATGGCGCCGATCTGGTTGCGGTTCACATAGGCGTTGCCGACGTGCAGGCGGCTGGTCACCTGTTCCACCCGTCCGTCGATGCGGGTGTGCAGCCCGAATGTCAGGCCATAGCCGCTGGCATTGATCGCATCGACCACCGCATCCAGATCATCCGCCTTGAAGGTGGCGATATGCAGCACGGGGCCGAATACCTCGCGCTCCAGATCGGCGATGCCGTTCACCTTGATCGCGGCCGGGCCGATGAAGTGCCCCTGCCCCGGCGCCTCCAGCCGTTTCAGCAGCCGGCCCTGCGCCTTGGCCGCGTCGATATAAGCGGCGAAATCGTC
>JAASTF010000168.1 GCA_021767525.1 Paracoccaceae bacterium | reverse complement strand
CGGATCGACCTGGATGGCGGCACGCTGAACATCAACTGGGCCGAGGATGGTGTCTGGATGACCGGCCCCACCGCCCATGTGTTCGACGGCGTCTGGCGGGGGTGATCCATGACCATGCCACCGAAATTCACCACGCTGGGCTGCCGGCTGAACGCCTATGAAACCGAGGCGATGAAAGACCTGGCTGCGCAGGCCGGGCTTGAGGGTGCCGTGGTGGTCAACACCTGCGCGGTGACGGCCGAGGCCGTGCGCAAGGCCCGCCAGGAAATTCGCAAGCTGCGCCGCGACAACCCGACCGCGCGCATCATCGTCACCGGCTGCGCCGCCCAGACCGAGCCCGAAACCTTCGCCGCGATGGACGAGGTCGATCAGGTGATCGGCAACAGCGAAAAGATGCAGCCCGACACATGGGCGCGGCTGGCCCCCGATTTCGTGGGCGACACGCCGCGCGTTCTGGTCGACGACATCATGTCGGTGCGCGAAACCGCCGGCCACCTGATCGACGGATTCGGCACCCGCAGCCGCGCCTATGTGCAGGTGCAAAACGGCTGCGATCACCGCTGCACCTTTTGCATCATCCCCTATGGCCGGGGCAATTCGCGCAGCGTGCCGGCGGGCGTGGTGGTCGATCAGATCAAGCGGCTGGTGGACAGCGGCTATAACGAGGTGGTGCTGACCGGCGTCGACCTGACAAGCTGGGGCGCCGACCTTCCGGGCGAACCGCGCCTGGGCGATCTGGTCATGCGCATCCTGAAACTGACCGACATTCCGCGCCTGCGCATCAGTTCGATCGACTCGATCGAGGCCGACGAGAACCTGATGCAGGCCATCGCGACCGAACCGCGCCTGATGCCCCATCTGCACCTGTCGCTGCAGCATGGCGACGACCTGATCCTGAAGCGGATGAAACGCCGCCACCTGCGCGACGATGCGATCCGATTCTGCGACGAGGCCCGCCGCCTGCGCCCCGATATCACCTTCGGCGCCGACATCATCGCCGGTTTCCCGACCGAGACAGAGGCGCATTTCGAAAACTCGCTGAAGCTGGTCGAGGAATGCGGCCTGACCTGGCTGCATGTCTTTCCCTATTCGGCGCGCCCCGGCACCCCCGCCGCGCGCATCCCGCAAAAGGTGAACGGCGCGGTGATAAAGGACCGCGCCGCCCGCCTGCGCGCCGCCGGCGACGCCCGCGTGGCGCAGCACCTGGCCCAGCAACAGGGGCGCACCCATCGCATCCTGATGGAAAATCCGCGCATGGGTCGGACCGAGCAGTTCACCGAGGTCAGCTTTACCGCCGATCAGCCCGAGGGCCAGATCGTCACCGCCACCATCACCGGGCAGGACGGTCAGCAGCTTTTGGCGGGCTGAGCCGCGACCTGCGCGATTTCCGTCGTTATCGCCGGTGACAGAAACGCTTGAGTTTTGGCACGTCCTGCGGTGCGGAAAAGGTCCGCTCTGAGCCCTTGGTGCATTGGAGGATAAAGCCGCGCATCGACGGGCCGCGGCGCGGCGATCTACCTCTGAGCATATGCACTTTATCCCAAAACTGGCGCGTCACTTTTGCTTTATGCGCCAAGCCCAGCCCAATCGCCGTGCCGTGGGGGCGGCCCGGCGATGCGCGGCGGGCCTGCGGCCCTTGATTCCGCGCAGGGGCAATGTCCGCTTCGTCCGCATACCGGCATAAACCCCATGACAGGATCTCCCTGCGCGATTTCCGTCTGTTTCCGCGCGGATTTGACCGCTAGGTTTCGGCGCAGCCAAGAACAGGACCGCGCAATGCACCCGAACCCCGCTTTCCGCCAGACACCCCGCGACCGCAACATCGCCTTTGCCCGCGACCAGGGCTTTGGCCTGTTGGCCGTGTCCACCGACCAGGCGCCGCTGATCAGCCACATCCCCTTTCAACTCTCCGAAGACGGCACGCAGGCGACGTTTCACCTTGTCCGCTCGAACCCGATATGCCGGCTGGTGGGCGATGGCCTGCCCGCGCGGCTGGCCGTGTCGGGGCCGCATGGCTACATCTCGCCCGACTGGTACGAAATCGATGATCAGGTGCCCACCTGGAACTACGTCGCCGTGCACCTGATCGGGCAGATCCACACGATGCCCGCCGACGCGCTGCACCCGATGCTGGACGAGTTGTCCGAACGATTCGAGGCCACGCTTGACCCAAAACCGCGCTGGCGAACGACCAAGATGCCAAAGGACAAGATGGACCGCATGATGCGGCAGATCCTGCCCTTCCGCCTGGAGGTCGCGGAAATCGACGGCACGTGGAAACTGGGCCAGAACAAGCCCGACGCCGCCCGGCTGGCCGCCGCCCGGGCGCTTGCCCTGCATGACCCCGCGCTTTCGGCGTTGATGGCCGATCCGCCCGCTACCTGACCCATTGCATCGCCGCGAAACCCGGCTAACCTGCCCGCGTAACAATCAAGGATTGCCGGCATGAAACTGATCTCGTCCCCCGCCTCGCCCTATGTCCGCAAGGTGCGCGTTCTGATCCACGAGGCCGGGTTGGCCGACGCGGTGCAGGAAGTGCCGGTCAAGACCACGCCGATGGCGACGGATGCAGGCGTGGCCGCAGCCAACCCGCTGGGCAAGATCCCGGCGCTGGTGCGCGAGACGGGCCCGGCGATCTATGACAGCCGGGTGATCTGCCGATTCCTGGATGCCCATGCGCAGGCCGGGCTGTATCCCGATGCGCGGCTGTGGGAGGTTCTGACGCTCGAAGCCACCGCCGACGGCATCCTCGATTCCGCGATCGGCATCGTTTACGAACGCCGTTTCCGACCCGAAAACCTGCAATCCGCCGACTGGATGGACGCGCAATGGGCCAAGATCAGCCGCGCGCTGGATGCGCTGGAAAAGATGTGGATCAGCCATCTGAGCGGCCCCCTGGACATGGGCCAGATCGCCGTGGGCTGCGCGCTGGGATACCTGGATTTCCGGCATGGCGACCGCAACTGGCGGCAGGGGCACGGTGCGCTGGACGATTGGTTCGCCGCCTTCTCGCAGCGCGAGGCGATGAAGGCCACCCACCCCACCGACTGACCCGGCCGCTGAGTCTGCGCCCGGCCCGGCGCAGGGCCGAAATTGCACGCGCCCTGCGTCAATCTTTCCCTTGAGACGGGCCCCCGCGCCCCTAAACCTTTATCCATGCGCGACGGAATTGCCTTGAAATATTGGCTTTCGCCCGATCAACCACGCGATCTGCGCAGTCACCTAAACTGCGCGGCATTGTCCGCTGGACTGTAAGGGCAAGCACGGGTAAACACGCGCACGGAATTGGCTGCACCCGATGCGGCCCCACCCGCATTGGCCGGTATCGGCTGAAGAAGGAGAGAACCTCGTGTCCCACGCAGAAGATCACGAAGGCACCCGCAGAGATTTCCTCTACTACGCCACGGCTGGCGCAGGTGCCGTTGCAACCGGTGCGGCTGTCTGGCCACTGGTGAACCAGATGAACCCCTCGGCAGACGTTCAGGCGCTCAGCTCGATCCGCGTCGACGTGTCGGGCGTCGCCGAAGGCTCGCAGCTGTCGGTCAAGTTCCTCGGCAAGCCGGTATTCATCCGCCGCCGCACCGCCGAAGAAATCGAAGCCGCGCGTTCGGTCGATGTCGACAGCCTGCCCGACCCGATCGCGCAGAACCCCAACATCGACGGCAACGCCCCGGCGACCGATGAGAACCGCGCGCTGGACGAAAACGGCGAATGGCTGGTGATGATCGGCGTCTGCACCCACCTGGGCTGCGTGCCGATCGGCAACGGCGCCGGTGAGTTCGGCGGCTGGTTCTGCCCCTGCCACGGCTCGCACTACGATCAGGCCGGCCGTATCCGCAAGGGCCCCGCGCCCCGCAACCTCGATATTCCCGTCGCCGAATTCGTCGACGAGACGACGATCAAACTGGGATAAGGAAACGCGCTTATGTCCGGAATTCCGCACGATCATTACGAGCCGCAGTCGGGTGGCGAAAAGTGGCTGCACCGCCGCCTTCCCATCGTCGGGCTGCTTTATGACACCATCATGATCCCCACACCCAAGAACCTGAACTGGATGTGGATCTGGGGTATCGTTCTGACCTTCTGCCTGGCGTTGCAGATCATCACCGGCATCGTCCTGGTGATGCACTACACGCCGCATGTCGACCTGGCCTTTGCCTCGGTCGAGCACATCATGCGCAACGTCAACGGCGGCCATATGCTGCGTTATCTGCATTCGAACGGCGCGTCGCTGTTCTTTATCGCGGTGTATCTGCACATCTTCCGCGGCCTCTACTACGGGTCTTACAAGGCCCCGCGCGAGGTGACGTGGATCATCGGCATGCTGATCTACCTGATGATGATGGGCACCGCCTTCATGGGCTACGTTCTGCCCTGGGGTCAGATGTCGTTCTGGGGCGCCACGGTGATCACCGGCCTGTTCGGCGCGATCCCGTTCATTGGCGAGCCGATCCAGACCTGGCTGCTGGGCGGCCCGGCGGTGGACAACGCCACGCTGAACCGCTTCTTCTCGCTGCACTACCTGCTGCCCTTCGTGATCGCGGCGCTGGTCGCCGTGCATATCTGGGCCTTCCACACCACCGGCAACAACAACCCCACCGGGGTCGAGGTGCGCCGTGGCTCGAAAGAAGAAGCCGAGCGTGACACCGTTCCGTTCTGGCCCTACTTCGTCATCAAGGACCTGTTCGCGCTGGCCGTGATCCTGGCGGTGTTCTTCGCCATCGTCGGCTTCATGCCCAACTACCTGGGTCACCCCGACAACTATATCGAGGCCAACCCCCTGGTGACGCCCGCGCACATCGTGCCCGAATGGTACTTCCTGCCGTTCTACGCGATCCTGCGCGCCTTTACTGGCGATGTCTGGGTGGTGATCGCGGCCAACTGGATCACCGGCGGCATCATCGACGCCAAGTTCTTTGGCGTGCTGGCGATGTTCGGCGCCATCGCCGTGATGGCCCTGGCCCCCTGGCTGGACACCAGCCGCGTGCGCTCGGGCCGCTATCGCCCGATGTTCAAGTGGTGGTTCGCCCTGCTGGTGGTCGACTTCGTGGTGCTGATGTGGCTGGGCGCCATGCCCGCGGAAGAGCCCTATGCAACCTTCTCGCTGATCGCCTCGGCCTACTGGTTCGCGTATTTCCTGATCATCCTGCCCCTGCTGGGCGTGATCGAGAAACCGCAGGAACAGCCCGCGACCATCGAGGAAGATTTCAACGCCCATTACGGCAAAGCTGGCACTCCGGCCGAATAAGAAAGGATCACGGAAGATGCTGAAGAAACTTGCGATCTCCGCAACCGCAGCCCTGGCCCTTTCGGCCGGGGCGGCGCTGGCCGCAGGCGCCGAGGGCCATGTCGAGGATTTCGACTTTTCCTTCGAGGGCCCGTTCGGCACCTATGACCAGAACCAGCTGCAACGCGGCCTCAAGGTCTATACCGAGGTGTGTTCGGCCTGCCACGGCCTGCGCTATGTGCCCCTGCGCACCCTGTCGGACGAAGGCGGCCCGAACTTCACCGAAGAGCAGGTGCGCGCCTATGCCAGCCGCTACGAGGTGTATGACGAGGAAATCGACGATTTCCGCGCCGCCACCCCGACCGACCACTTCCCGCAATCGAGCCTGGAAACCGCGCCCGATCTCAGCCTGATGGCCAAGGCGCGCGCCGGGTTCCACGGGCCCTACGGCACCGGTCTGAACCAGCTGTTCAAGGGCATCGGTGGGCCTGAATACATCGCCTCGCTGCTGACCGGCTACACCGGTGAGGAAAAGGAAGAGGCGGGCACGCTGTATTACGAAAACACCGCCTTCCCGGGCGGCTGGATCGCCATGGCCCCGCCGCTTTCGGACGGGTTGGTCGAATATGCCGACGGGCATGACAATTCGGCCCATCACATGGCCGAGGATGTCGCCGCCTTCCTGATGTGGGCGGCCGAGCCCAAGATGATGGCGCGCAAGCATGCCGGCCTGACCGGCGTGATCTTCCTGACCATCCTGACGGTGCTGCTTTACCTGACCAACAAGCGCCTCTGGGCGCCGGTCAAGGGCAAGAAAACCGGCTGACCGTCCGGACAGAGCCAGACGCCTTGAACCCCGCCTGCGCTGCCAGGCGGGGTTTTCATTTGCCGCCGCCGGCTTGATCCTCGCCGGTTACGGTGTATCTCAGACGGAACGGGGCGCGACGGACGCGAAAGGACCAGCCGATGCAGATCAACGCGGATTTCTCGAAACGTGTCGTTGTCCGGCCCGAAGATTACCAATGGGTCGCCTCCCCCGCCGCGGGGGTCGAGCGCATGATGCTGGACCGGATCGGTGACGAGGTGGCCCGCGCCACCACCATCGTCCGGTTCGCGCCGGGGTCGGCGTTTGACGCCCACACCCATGGCGGCGGCGAGGAGTTTCTGGTGCTCGATGGCGTGTTTTCGGACGAAACCGGCGACTTTCCCGCCGGCAGCTACGTGCGCAACCCGATCGGCACCAGCCACACGCCGCATACCGATCCGGGCTGCACGATCCTTGTCAAACTGCATCAGTTCGACCCGTCGGACACCGGCCAGGTCCATATCGACACCAGGTCGGCCCCGTTCCGGCCCGAAGGCGATACCGGCGTCTTTCGGCTGCCGCTGCACGGCGCGGTCAACGAAAAGGTGGAGCTGGTGCGCCTGGAACCCGGCGCGCGCCTTGAGGCCCACAGCCATGCGGGCGGCGAGGAAATCTTTGTGCTCGAAGGCATGCTGCGCGATGAGGACGGCGATTATCCCGCGGGCACCTGGCTGCGCAGCCCCGATGGATCAAGCCACCGGCCCTGGTCCGACGAGGGCTGCCTGTTCTACGTG
>JAASTF010000167.1 GCA_021767525.1 Paracoccaceae bacterium | reverse complement strand
GGGGGCGGCTTTGCCCCGGGCGTTGGTGCCCGTGGCCACTGTCGGATGCCTCCGGCGGGAGTTTACTTGGCAAGATGAAGTTGGGTGGTTCTGCTTGACGGGCGGCAGCGCCTGGCGGACTGTTCGCACATGAGTGACGAGCCCCGCGCGCTGCGCCCCGTAATCGAGATTCCCGATATGCGCATCGAGCTGGCCGATGGATGCCAGCTGTCGGCGCGGGTCTGGATGCCCGAGGATGCGGGCGACGACCCGGTGCCCGCCATCCTGGAATACCTGCCTTATCGCAAGCGCGATGGCACCGCCGCGCGCGATGCGCTGACACATCCCTGGATGGCCGCGCGCGGTTACGCCTGCATCCGCGTCGACATGCGCGGCAATGGCGACAGCGACGGGTTGATGGCGGACGAGTATTCCGAGCAAGAGTTGGCGGATGCCGTCGAGGTGATCGAATGGCTGGCCGCGCAGCCGTGGTGCGCAGGCACCGTTGGCATGATGGGGATCAGCTGGGGCGGCTTTAACGGGTTGCAGGTGGCCTATCGCCAGCCGCCCGCGCTTAAGGCGGTGATCTCGCTTTGCTCGACGGTCGATCGCTATGCGGATGATATTCATTACAAGGGCGGGTGCCTGCTGAATGAGAATTTCGGCTGGTCGTCGGTGATGTGGGCCTATTCCTCGCGCCCGCCAGACCCGGCGCTGCGGGCCGATTGGCGCGAGATGTGGTTGCAGCGGCTGGAGCATGAGCCGTTCCTGATTTCCACCTGGCTGCGCCATCAGCGGCGCGATGCCTATTGGGAGCATGGCTCGATCTGCGAGGATTACAGCCGGATCAAGGCCAAGGTGCTGGCGATCAGCGGCTGGGGCGATGGCTACCTGAACACGGTCGCGCATCTGGTGAACAATATTCCAGGCACCAAGGGGATCAACGGGCCCTGGATTCACAAGTATCCCCATTTCGCCGTGCCAGGGCCGCGCATCGGGTTCCTGCAACAGGCGCAGCGCTGGTGGGACCGCTGGCTGAAGGGGATCGAGAACGGCGCCGAGGATGACCCGGCCTACAGCCACTACCTGATGGGGGCCGTGACGCCGGCGCGCAGTTACAAGGCCCGGCCGGGGATGTGGCTGGCCGACCACGCGGCGCAATGGCCGGTCGAGACATGGGCGCTGTCGCCGGGTCGCCTGGGTGGTGAGGGCGCGGCGCTGGATACGCGCGTCGCCTCGCCCCAGCATTGCGGGCTTGAGGGGGGCGAGTATTACGGCGGCTCGGATGGGCCGGAATGGCCGGGCGATCAACGGGGGGACGACGCGCTGTCGGCCTGTTTCGACAGCATCCCGATGGACAAGCCGCGGGATATCGTTGGGGCGCCGGTTTTGCGGCTGACCCTGTCCTCCGATCAACCCTGGGGGCAGATCGCCGTGCGCCTGTGCGACGTGGCGCCGGACGGGGCCAGCAGCCGGATCACGTGGGGTCTGCTGAACCTGACCCACCGCGACAGCCATGCAGACCCGCAGGCCCTGACGCCGGGCCAGCCGGTCGAGGTGGCGGTGACGCTGGATCACATCGCCTATCGCCTGCCCGCCGGCCACCGTCTGCGCGTGGCTGTCAGCACCGCCTATTGGCCGATGGCCTGGCCGATGCCGCAGGCCGCGACGGTCACGTTGCATCGGGGTGCGCTTGATTTGTCGATCCGTCCAACTGCCGTGGGCGACGAGTGGACCTTTCCGCCGCCAGACTCGGCCCCGGCGCAACAGATCGAAGAACTGCGCCCCGCCGCCGAGCGCAAGGAGGTGACGACCGACATGGTGACAGGCACCGTCACGCAATATGTCGAACGCGATGCCGGCAAGCGCCGCGACCTGGGGCATGGCCTGATCTCGGGCGGGGTTGCGCGCGAGTGGTGGACGATTCACCCCGACGACCCGCTTTCCGCCCGCGCCCGCACCCATTGGACCGAAGAGGTCGAGCGCGACGACGCGCGCATTCGCACCGAAACCCATGCCGAGATGTGGGCGGATGCCACGCATTTTCATCTGTCAGGCCGTTTGCTTGCATATGAAAACGACCGGCTGGTGTACGAGCGCGAGGTGACCGACCGTATTCCGCGGGACTTTATGTAACGGGTATGTGTCGCAAACGGGCACGAGGTGTCGCAAATCGGCGAAGTTTTGTCTTGAAGGACACGCCGCAATCGGCATTCTTGACGCGAGAGTCAACAAAAGGCCCGGACAGCCTTCCGGGACCGGACCACAGGGAGTATCCAGATGAAAGACCAGATCGACTATCTCAAGGTGCGCGCTGCGCTGGGCAAGATCACGCGCCGCGAATTCATGGGGCGCATGGGGGCGCTGGGCGTGTCGGCGGCACTGGCCAACACGATGCTGGCCGACGCGGTGCGCGCGGCTGGCCCGCAAAAGGGCGGCACCCTGCGTGTGGCCATTCAGGGCGGGTCATCGTCCGACAGCCTGGACCCGGCGCTGGCCGCGAACTCGGTGGCGACGCAGGTGAACCGTTTCTGGGGCGAGGCGCTGGTCGAGCTTGCGCCCGGTGGCGGCATCCAGGGCAAGGTCGCCGAAAGCTTTGAAAGCTCGCCCGACGCGACTGTCTGGACGTTCAAGCTGCGTCCCGGCATCACCTTCTCGAACGGTCAGAACGTGACGGCCGAAGACGTGGTGGCCACCATTGAGCGCCACTCGGGTGAGGAAACGAAATCGGGCGCGCTGGGCCTGTTGCGCAACATCAAGGATGTGCGCGCCGATGGCGACAGCGTGGTGATCGAGCTGGATGGCCCCAACGCCGACTTGCCCTATTACATGGCCGATTATCACCTGATGATTCAGCCCAATGGCGGCAAGGACGACCCGACCGCCGCGATCGGCACCGGCCCCTACATCCTGAAAGACGTGGAAATGGGCGTGCGGTTCGTGGCCGAGAAAAACCCCAACTACTGGGGCGATCTGGGCAATGCCGAAACCATCGAATTGCTGGTGATAAACGACAACACCGCCCGCGTGGCCGCGCTGCAATCGGGGCAGGTGGACATGATCGACCGCGTGCCGCCGCGCACCGCCGGGCTGGTGGCCCGCGCGCCGGGCGTGAACGTGCACACGACCTCGGGGCCGGGGCATTACGTGTTCATCATGCATTGCAACACCGCGCCTTTCGACAACAACGATGTGCGTCTGGCGCTGAAGCACGGGATCAACCGGCAGGAAATGGTCGACAAGATCCTGTTCGGCTATGGCTCGGTCGGGAATGACACGCCGATCAACGCCTCCTATCCGCTTTATACCGAGCTGGAGCAGCGCACCTACGATCCCGACAAGGCCAAGTTCCATCTGGATAAATCGGGCTTCGACGGTTCGATCCTGCTGCGCACGTCCGACAACTCGTTCCCGGGCGCGCCCGATGCGGCCGCGTTGTTCCAGCAGTCGCTTTCAAGCGCTGGCATCGATTTGGAAATCAAGCGCGAGCCGAATGACGGCTACTGGTCCGAGGTCTGGAACGCGCAGCCCTTCTGCACCAGCTACTGGGGCGGCCGCCCGACGCAGGACCAGATGTTCACCACGGCCTACCTGTCGACCGCCGACTGGAACGACACCCGGTTCAACAACGAGCAGTTCGACCAACTGCTGGTTGCGGCCCGCGCCGAGCTGGACGAGGGCAAGCGCAAGCAGATGTATGCCGACATGGGCACCATCCTGCACAATGAAGGCGGGCTGATCTGCCCGATGTTCAACGATTTCATCGACGCCACCAGCGACCGCATCGCGGGTTGGGAGCAAGGTGAAAAGGGCTTTGGCCTGATGAACTTCTACGCGCCCATGAAGATGTGGGTCGCGGCCTGATATGCCGCTTTTGGTAAAACTGCTGGTCCAGCGCATTGCGCTGGGCCTTCTTCTTCTTTTTCTCGTGTCGATCCTTATTTTCGTCGGCACGATCATCCTGCCCGGCGACGTGGCGCAATCCATCCTGGGCCAGTCCGCAACGCCCGAGGCGCTGGCCAACCTGCGCGCCGAGTTGGGCGTGAACGATCCACCGGTCGCACGGTATTTCGCCTGGCTGGGCGGGGTTCTGACCGGCGATCTGGGCACGGCGCTGACCAGCGGGTTGGACATTGCCGAAAGCCTCGGCTCGCGCCTGTCGAACACGCTGTTCCTGGCGTTCTGGGCCGCGATCATCGCGGTGCCGCTGGCGATTTTCCTGGGCCTTCTGGCGGTGCGCTATCGCGAGCGTTGGCCCGACAAGCTGATTTCGGCGGTCACCTTGGCGTCGATCTCGGTGCCTGAATTTCTCATCGGGTACGTGCTGATGTTCTTTATCGGGGTCAAGCTGCGGCTGTTCCCGTCTACCGCTGTGTCTTTCCGCCCCGATGCCAGCCTTGGTGACAAGCTGGAAGCGATCGCCCTGCCCATCGCGGTGCTGACGCTGGTGGTGCTGGCCCACATGATGCGCATGACGCGCGCGGCGATCCTGAACGTGATGCAATCGGCCTATATCGAAACGGCCGAGCTCAAGGGCCTGTCGATGTTCACGATCATCTGGAAACACGCCTTTCCGAACTCGATCGCGCCCATCGTCAATGTTGTGATGCTGAACCTGGCCTACCTGGTGGTGGGCGTTGTCGTGGTCGAGGTGGTGTTCGTCTATCCGGGCATGGGGCAATACCTGGTCGACCACGTGTCGAAACGCGATGTGCCCGTGGTGCAGGCCTGCGGCATGGTCTTTGCCGCCGTTTATATCGGGCTGAACATGGTGGCCGACATCGTTTCGATCCTGTCGAACCCGCGCTTGAGGCATCCGAAATGATCAAGAACATGCCTATCGCGGCCATGATCGGCCTGTTTTTCACCGCGCTCTATTTCCTGATGGCGATCTTTGCGCCGCTGATCGCCCCCTACGGCATGGCCGAGGTCGTCGGCGGCGTGTGGGAGCCGCCCAGTGCCGAACACCTGATGGGCACCGACAATATCGGGCGCGATCTGCTGACGCGGATGATCTATGGCGGGCGCACCACGATTTTCATCGCCACCGCTGCCACGATCCTGAGTTTTACCACCGGCACCGTGTTCGGTCTGCTGGCCGCCGTCATGGGCGGCTGGGTCGACCAGGTGATGAGCCGCTTTGTCGATCTGCTGATGTCGATCCCGTCGCTGATTTTCGCGCTGGTCGTGTTGTCGGTGATGCCGGTGACGATCCCGGTGCTGATCGTCGTCATGGGCCTGCTGGACAGCACGCGGGTCTTCCGCCTGGCCCGCGCCGTGGCGGTCGACATCAACGTTATGGATTTCGTCGAGGCGGCCAAGCTGCGCGGCGAGGGGCGGGTCTGGATCATCTTTCGGGAAATCCTGCCCAATGCACTGTCGCCGCTGGTCGCGGAAATGGGGCTGCGTTTCATCTTCATGGTGCTCTTCGTTTCGACCCTGTCGTTCCTGGGGCTTGGCGTGCAGCCACCTGCCGCCGATTGGGGCGGCATCGTGAAAGAGAACTCGGACGGCATCGTGTACGGCATCGGCGCCGCGCTGTGGCCCGCCGTGGCCATCGCCACGCTGGCGATCAGCGTGAACCTTGTGGCCGACTGGGTGCTGAACCGCACCACCAGCCTGAAAGGGGGCCGGGGATGAGCGACGATCCACTGCTTAAGGTGAAGGGCCTGAAAATCGGGGCCACGGTCTATCCCCCCGGTGAAAAGCCGCATGATATCGAGATCGTGCATGGCGTCGATTTCACGCTCGAGCGTGGCAAGGTTCTGGGCCTGATCGGGGAATCCGGGGCGGGCAAATCCACCATCGGTCTGGCCAGCATGGGCTATGGCCGCGGCGGGGTGAAGATCACCGGCGGCGAGGTCTGGGTAAACGGGCGCGACATCCTGAAAACCAGCCTGTCCGACCTGCGCGCTCTGCGCGGGGGCGAGGTGACCTATGTCAGCCAATCGGCCGCGGCCAGTTTCAACCCCGCCAAGCAGATCATGGAACAGGTGACCGAGGCCGCGATCCGCCACGGCAAGTTTTCCAAGAAAGAGGCCGAGGCCCGCGCCGTCGCCCTGTTCGCCAAGCTGGGTCTGCCCGAGCCCGAAACCATCGGCAATCGCTATCCGCACCAGGTGTCTGGCGGGCAGTTGCAGCGCTGCATGACGGCACTGGCGCTGTGCCCCGAACCCGATCTGGTGGTGTTCGACGAACCCACGACCGCATTGGACGTAACCACGCAGATCGACGTTCTGAAGGCGATCAAGGAAGCGATCGCCGATACCGGCGTGGCGGCCATCTATATCACCCACGACCTGGCCGTCGTGGCGCAGGTCAGCGACAATATCATGGTGCTGAAACTGGGCGACATGGTGGAATACGGCACCACCGACCAGATCATCAACACCCCGCAAGAGGAATACACACAGGCCCTGGTTTCGGTCCGGTCGATCCGGCACGAAGAGAAAAAGCCGACCGACACGCCCCTGCTGCGGGTCGAAAACATCACCGCGCGCTACAAGGGCACCAAGTTCGACGTGCTGAAGGATGTGAATGTCGAGATGTATCCGGGCCAGACCCTGGCCGTCGTGGGCGAAAGCGGATCGGGCAAATCCACGCTGGCGCGGGTGATCACCGGGCTGCTGCCCCCGCGTGAAGGCAAGATCATCTTTGACGGGCGCGAGCTGACGCCCGACCAGCCGTCGCGCCCGCGCGACGACCTGCGCGAATTGCAGATGATCTACCAGATGGCCGACGTGGCGATGAATCCGCGCCAGACCGTGGGCACCATCATCGGCCGGCCGCTGGAGTTCTATTTTGGCCTGAAAGGCGCCGAAAAACGCCGCCGCATCCAAGAGTTGCTGGACGAGATCGAGATGGGCGAAGGGT
>JAASTF010000166.1 GCA_021767525.1 Paracoccaceae bacterium | reverse complement strand
TGATCGACGCCCGCGCGTGTGCCAGCTTGTCTTCCAAAGCCTCGATCCCGGCCACCAGATCGGTGTCATCGGACATGGCAATACTCCTGTCATGGACCTATGTGTTGTCATTGAGTGTATCGCGCGCAATTGAAATGGCAAAAGCAATGAGCGGACAAAACATCGTGAAACCTTCGGCAGACAGCATCATGGCCTCGGTCAAGGCGGCACAAAAAGGCAAGGGCCTGCCGCCCGTGCACAAGTGGGATCCGCCGTTTTGCGGCGATCTGGACATGCGCATCGCCCGCGACGGCACGTGGTTCTACCAGGGCACGCCCATCGGGCGGCCCGGGCTGGTGCGGCTGTTTTCCACCATCCTGAAAAAAGAGGGCGACAAGTATTTCCTTGTCACGCCAGTGGAAAAGGTCGGAATCACGGTCGAGGACGCGCCCTTTGTCGCCGTTGATTTCGAGGTTGCGGGCGAAGGCCGCGACCAGGCGCTGACGTTTCACACCAACGTGGGCGATGCGGCGCAGGCCGGCCCCGATCATCCGATCCGCGTTGTGCGTGATGAAAAAACGGGCGAACCCTCGCCCTATATCATGATCCGCGCCGGGCTTGAGGCGCTGATCGACCGCAAAAGCTTTTACCGGCTGGTCGAGATCGGCGCCCATCACGACGGCTGGTTCGGTCTGTGGTCGGGGGGCGCGTTTTTCGGCATGATTCCCTCGGACGAATTGCCCGAAGGATAGGCGCGCGTGCCGCGCTTTGCGCTGAATATCACGCTGGCCTTTGCCGATCTGCCGCTGTCGGCGCGTATCGCGGCGGCGGCACGTGCGGGGGTCAAGCGGGTTGAAATGCTGTTTCCCTATGCCCAGCCCGCGAACGAGTTGGCCGCGCAACTGGAACAACACGGCGCGCAGCTGGTGCTGATCAACACCCCTGCCGACGACTGGGCGGCGGGCGGGCGCGGATGCGCGGCCCTGCCCGGCCAGACCGCGCGATTTCAGGACGAATTCGCGCGGGCGCTGGAGTATACCGCCGCGTTGCACGCGCCCGTGCTGCACGTGATGGCCGGATTGGCGCAGGGCGAGGCGGCGCGCGACGTGTTCGTGGAAAACCTGGCTTGGGCCAGCGACAGGGCCGCGCAGGACGCCCCCGGCCTGACCCTTACGATCGAGCCGATCAACCCGATCGACATGCCCGGTTATTTCCTGTCCGATTTCGATCAGGCCGACAGCATCCTGGACGATCTGGACCGCCCAAACCTGGCGCTGCAATTCGACGCCTATCACGCCTATCGCCTCACCAACGACGTGCTGGGAACCTGGGCGCAGCACGGCCATCGCGCGGCGCATGTGCAGGTGGCCGCCGCCGAGAACCGGGCCGAGCCGCTGCCGGGCGGGGCCATCGATTACTCCGCGTTTTTCGCGCGGCTTGACGCCGACGGCTATGCGGGCGTGGTCAGCGGCGAATACGTGCCGGCGGGCGACACGACGGCGGGCTTGCGCTGGATGCGCGCCTGCTGACATCATGCTGACATAACCCTGTCAGCAGGCCTGTGCGATGACATGGCATCGCAACCCGAAAAGGACCATGACCATGACCCATCAACCCATTGTCTGCTGGACGGAAATTCCCGTGTCTGACCTGAAACAGGCCTGCGCCTTTTACGCCGACGTGTTTCAGTGGACCATGACCATCACCGACGCAGGCCCAAACGATATCGCCGTATTCGACGGCGCGGACGAGGCCGCGGGCGGGCATCTTTATCCCGGCAAACCGGCGCAGGGCTGTGGCACCACCGTACATCTGACCACGCCCGATGGCATCGCCGCCACGGCCGCCCGGCTGGAAAAGGCCGGCGGTCAGCTGCTGGGCCCGGTGATCGACATTCCCGCCGGTCGGTTCCAATACGCCACCGATCTTGACGGCAACTCGATCGGCCTGTTCGAGCGCGGGTCCGCGTGATGCGCCGCGCCGACCGCCTGTTCCAGATCGTGCAATATCTGCGGGGCGGCCGGCTGGTGACGGCAAACGCGCTGGCCGACAAGCTGGAGGTCAGCCAGCGCACCATCTATCGCGACGTGGCCGACCTGATCGGCTCGGGCGTGCCGATCGAGGGCGAGGCCGGCGTGGGATACGTGATGCGCGCCGGGTTCGACCTGCCGCCGCTGATGTTCACCGAAGACGAGATTTCGGCGCTGGTGGCGGGCGCGCGCATGGCCCGTGCCTGGGGCGGGGTGCGCATGGCCGCCGCCGCGGAAGAGGCCCTGGTGAAAATCGCCGCCGTCTTGCCCGATGCAGCGAGACTGCGCGCGGACGAGGTGCCCATCCACGCCTTCGACATGCCCGAGATGACGCCCGAATTGCGCAGCCGCCTTGACGCGGTCGAGCGCGCCGCCGACACCGGCACCCGGCTGGACATCGCCTATGCCGATGAGGCCGGCCGCGCCACCGTGCGCGTGGTGCGCCCGCTGGGCCTGTGGTTCTGGGGCAAGGTCTGGACCATGGTGGGCTGGTGCGAATTGCGCGACGATTTTCGCATGTTCCGCCTGGATCGCATCTCCACGTTGAAAGAGTGCGGCCCCTTTCGCCCCGAGAAGGGCAAGACGCTGCTGGATTTCTACCGATCCGAGGCGCATTGCCGTTAAAGCATGCCGCGCAAATGTCGGGCGCGATTTTGCGCCTTCCGGACATGCGAGATAAAGCCAGCAGGGCGCGCCGCAGGCACGCGGGGTATGGGGGCTCTGCCCCCGTCCGCCTGCGGCGGACTCCCCCGGAGTTTACTTGGCAAGATGAAGGGGGCGTTTAGCCCCTGGGCTTGATGTTCCGCACAAGCCCTTCCTGCGCGACATTGGCCACCATGCGCCCGTCGCGGGTGAAGATCCGGCCGCGGTTGAACCCGCGCGCGCCACCGGCCCAGGGGCTGTCCATGACGTAAAGCAGCCAATCGTCGACGCGGAAATCGTCATGAATCCACAGCGCGTGATCGAGGCTGGCGAACTGCATGTCCGGGTCGGCGAAGGCCTTGCCATGCGGCATCATCGACGTGCCCAAAAGCCCGAAATCCGAGATGAAGGCCAGCGCGGCGCGGTGCAGTTTCGGGTCGTCCGCCAGCGGCCCCTTGGTGCGGAACCACATGTGCTGCAGCGCCGGGCGCGGCGTGCGGTCGAAGGGCGGGCGCGGAAACTCGGCCCGCATTTCAACCGGGCGCGGGGTTTCCAGCCAGTCGATGAACATCTTGGGCAGGTCGTCGCGCATGGTATCGGCCAGCTCGAGCTCGGTCGGCAGGTCCTCGGGTGGGGCGACCTTGGGCATGTCGTCCTGGTGAAAAAGCCCCTCTTCGGCCACGTGGAAAGAGGCGGCGAGGTTCAGGATCGGCGCGCCATGCTGGATCGCCACGACGCGGCGGGTGGTAAAGCTGCCACCGTCGCGGTCACGCTCGACCTGGTAGAGCACCGGCTGGGTCGCGTCACCCGGGCGCATGAAATACCCGTGCAGCGAATGCACGGGCCGGTCATCGCCCACGGTCATGGTCGCCGCGCTGAGGGCCTGGGCGATCACCTGCCCACCAAAGCTGCGCCCACGCCCCTGCGGCGTGGCGATCCCGCGGTAAAAGTTCTCTTCGATGCGTTCGACGGTCAGAACATCGACAAAAGCGCGGGTCAGCGCCGCATCATCGATCTGTTGGGGGTCTTGGGCCATCTGTCTCTCATTTCCGTTTGGCGCCAAAAGGCGGCAAAACGGCGCGACATGCAACCCCTAGCCCTGCCCGATCAGGCCTGTGTCGTGGCAGACGGCGCCTGCGCTTTCCAGTTCCAGCGACGTGTGGGTGATCTTGAACCGGTCCTGCAGCAGGCGTTTCAGATCGGCGCGCAGGCTGTCCATATCCGCGGCATCCTGCATCACCACATGGGCCTGCAACGCGATGCGGTGTTCCTGCACCCGCCACAGGTGCAGCGCGTGCACATCCGCCACGCCCGGCATTTCGCACATCGCCTGCGCCACCTCGGTCACGCCGGGGCTGTCGGGGCTGCCCAGCATAAGCACACGAATGACGGGCCGGATGCCTTGCCACGAATGCCACAGGATATAGCCCGAGATCATCAGCGTGATGATCGGATCGACGATCCACCAGCCGTAAAGCAGGATCAGCGCCCCGCCCACGATCACCGCGACCGAGCCCATCGCATCGGCCACGTTGTGCAAAAACGCGGCGCGCAGGTTCATGCTGTGGCGCGACAGGCGCAGGATCAGCCCGGCGGTCGCCAGATCGACCACCAGCGCCACAGCCGCAACGATCACCACGGTCCACCCCTCAACCTCGACGGGGTTGAAAAAGCGCCCCACCCCTTCGGCGGCCAGCCACAGGGCGATGACGATCAGCGTGACGTAATTGACCAAAGCGGCCACCACCTCGGCCCGTCCGTAGCCGAAGGTCATGCTGGCATCGGCCGGGCGGCGCGCGATGCGCCGGGCGGCAAAGGCGATGACCAGCGAGGCCGCATCCGACAGGTTGTGCACCCCGTCCGCGATCAACGCCAGAGAGCCGGAGAATAGACCCGCCACGATCTGCACGACCGTCAGCAGCACGTTGACCGCAACAGCCCAGGCAACCCGGCGGTCGCCGGCCAGATCGGCATCCAGGTGGTGATCGTGGTGATGATCGTGCGGCATGGTTTGAGTAACCTGTCAGCTGGCCGTCGCGGTCATGCATTGCCGCCCGTCGGGGCCGCGCACCCACAGTGAGCCATCACCACGCCAGCAGACCTGCGCCGCCTCGTCATGCATCAGGGGGGCGGTGGCGCGGAAGGCAAAGGTGTTCGGCCCGCCCAACTGCCGTTGGGCCAGCAGCATCAGCAATTGCGCCAGCAAGGGCCCGTGCGTGACCAGCCCGGCATAGCCTTCGACGCCCTTGGCATAGTCCAGATCGTAATGGATGCGATGGCCGTTGAAGGTGAGCGCGGAATAGCGAAAAAGCCGCGTGGTGCCGAAGTCCCATGTCTCGCACGCATCTTCGTCTGTCGGGGCCTGCGGCGGGGCGGGCACGGGCGCGGCTGGATCGGGGTCTTCGCGATAGACCAGGTCTTGCCATTCGGTCACGCGGGTCACGCCCTCTTGCGCGATTTCGTGGCGCAGGGTGACGAAGGCCAGCGGGCCGGTGCGCCCCTCTTTGCGGGCGGTGCTTTCGACGGTCGAGCGTTTTTCGGCCATGACGCCCGCGCGCAGCGGCCCGTGAAATTCCAGCCGCCCGCCGGCCCACATCCGGCGCGGCAGGCCCGTGTCGGGGATCAGGCCGATGCCGGTTTTCGGGTGGCCATCGCGGCCCAGACGGTTTTGCGGTTCGGGTGTCCAGAAATAGACCTGGTGGAAAAACGGCGGCAGCGCGTCGCCCTGCCCCAGATCGGCCGCCATGCCCAGCGTCGCCAACAGCGCGTTGGCGCGGGCGGGGTCCATCACATCGGTTTGACTGTCGCTCATCGTCGGATCATCCTTTGCCATGCCGCGCAGGCTAGGCCCGCGCCGAAACGGGAGCAACGCCAAATGCCATCGCTGACCGCGCTGGACCACCTGGTTCTGACCGTGGCCGACATACCGGCGACCATCGCCTTTTACCGCGACGCCCTGGGAATGGAGGCCGAGCCGTTCACGCCCGCCGACGGCACCACGCGATGGGCGCTGAAATTCGGCGCGCAAAAGATCAACCTGCACCAGTCGGGGCACGAGTTCGAGCCGAAGGCAGGGCGCGTCCAGCCCGGAAGCGCGGATTTGTGTTTCCTGACGGATACGCCGCTGGATCACTGGCAAACGCACCTGGCCGCATTGCAGATCGCCATCGAAAACGGCCCGATAGCCCGAACGGGGGCCACCGGGCCGATCACCTCGATCTATATCCGCGACCCCGATCACAACCTGATCGAGATCGCAGAACCTGCCTGATCAGCGGGCCATTTCCGCCTTCAGCGCGTCCATCAGGTTGGTCAGGGTCTGGATGTTGATGTCACCCTGCAACCGGTCGTTTTCATCGAACGCATCGGACGAGGCCGCCACCAGCACCTCGGGGCCTTGCAGCAGACGCGGGCGGAACGGGTAAAGGCACATGCGCAGCATCACCTGCGTGCGCTCGCCCCCGGCGCGCCCCGCCGCGGCCGAGGTGATCGCCACCGGCTTGTCCGCCCAGGGGTTGCCCTCGGTCCGGCTGACCCAATCCAGCGCGTTTTTCAAAACGCCGGAAATGCCCTTGTTGTATTCCGGCCCGGAAATGATGATCGCATCGGCAGCCGCGATCTGATCGGCCAGTTTCTGCACCGCATCGGGGATGCCATCACTGTCTTGCAGATCGGCATTGAACAGCGGGAAATTCACATCGGCCTCGGTATAGTCGCAGTCACCGAACAGGCGCGCGGCCTCGCGCAGCAGCTTGCGATTGGTCGATGCCTTGCGCAGCGACCCGGAAATACCAAGAAGTTTCGGTTTACTCATGTTGCACCTCTGCACAGACTTGTTCGGGCTAAAGCTAGGGCAGATCGCGCGCGGCCAAAATCCCCAGCCGCGCACACGGGCTGTGAACGAAAACGCCCCGCGCGAATGGCGGGGCGTTTCCTGTGCGATTGCGGCGCGCGATCAGGCGGTTGGCAGGATCACGATTTCCACGCGGCGGTTCTGCGCGCGGCCCTCGGGCGTCAGGTTCGAGGCGACGGGCTGATCCTCGCCGCGGCCGATGGTCTGGATACGGCCCGCCGACACGCCGGCGGCGATCAGCTCGGACGACACGGCGGCGGCGCGGCGCTGCGACAGGTCCAGGTTATAGCCCGCGTCGCCGGTGTTGTCGGTGTGGCCCAACACCTGCACGGTCGAGTCGGGATAGCGTTGCAGGCTTGC
>JAASTF010000165.1 GCA_021767525.1 Paracoccaceae bacterium | reverse complement strand
TTACCGGATTGCGGGCCACGTAAAACATGCCGCTAAAAGGTCAGACGCAAAGGGCCCCCTTTCGCTTGACCGCGACCGGGGGTTTTTTCATGGGCTGCGACAGGGCCCGGAGGATGCGTGATGAAAGACAATTGGAAACCCCGCACCAGGCTGGTGCATGGCGGCACCCGCCGCAGCCAGTATAACGAAGTGTCCGAGGCGATGTTCCTGACCCAGGGTTTCGTCTACGACACCGCCGAGCAGGCCGAGGCGCGGTTCCTGCAATCGGGCCCGGACGAGTTCATCTATGCCCGCTATGGCAACCCCACCGTCGCCATGTTCGAAGAACGGGTCGCCGCGCTGGAAGGGGCCGAGGATGCCTTTGCCACCGCCAGCGGTATGGCGGCCGTCAACGGCGCGCTGGTGTCGATGCTGCGCGCGGGCGATCACGTGGTCGCGGCGCAGGCGCTTTTTGGCTCGTGCCTGTATATCCTCGAAGAGATCCTGCCGCGCTATGGCGTCGAGGTGACGTTCGTCGACGGCACCGACCTGGACCAGTGGCGCGCGGCGGTGCGGCCCGGCACCAAGGTCTGTTTCTACGAATCCGTGTCGAATCCCACGCTGGAAGTCATTGATATCGCGGGTGTTTCCGAAATCGCCCACCGCGCCGGCGCCACCGTTGTCGTCGATAATGTCTTTGCCACGCCGGTCTACTCCAATGCCATTGCGCAAGGCGCGGATGTGGTGGTCTATTCCGCGACCAAGCATATCGACGGCCAGGGCCGGGTGCTGGGCGGCGTGATCCTGGGCACACAAGAGTTCATCCGCAAAACGGTCGAACCCTACATGAAACACACCGGCGGTTCGATGTCGCCCTTCAACGCCTGGGTGCTGTTGAAGGGGCTGGAAACCATCGATCTGCGCGTGCGCGCGCAGGCAGCCACCGCGCAGGCCCTGGCCGAGCGGTTGCAGGGCCACGATGCGCTGGCGCGGGTGATGTATCCCGGCCTGGCCGATCATCCCCAGCACACGCTGGCACAGGCGCAGATGGGATCGGGCGGCACGGTTCTGGCGTTGGATCTGAAGGGCGGGCAGGCGGCGGCCTTCAAGTTCCTGAACGCACTTCACATCGTTGTGATCTCGAACAACCTGGGCGACGCGAAATCCATCGCCACGCACCCTGCGACGACGACACATCAAAGATTGTCGGATGTGCAAAAGACCCAACTGGGTATAACGCCCGGGCTGGTGCGCCTGTCTTGTGGGTTGGAGGATACCGACGACCTTTTGGCCGATATCCAGGGCGCGCTCGATTCGATTTGACCGGGCCGGGCCCGAGTGATCCGGCAGGTCGTTTCCGGCGTAATACCTTTCGGAATTGGAAATACCTGGACCCAACGCCTAAGTTATTGCGTGGGACAAGGAGCGAAGGGGCTGCCTTATGAACATTCATACGCCTGATATCGACCGCCAACCGGACCGCGAGGATGCGCGCGAGGCGCTGGCGCGGCTGCGGCAATGGGCCGAGGCGGCGCAGCCCGAGGAAATCGCCGATCTCGACCCGGCGATCGCGCGGCTGTTGCCGGGGGCGGGCACGGGCGATTACCCCGATCTGCGCCGCGACTACCCCGAGGCGTTCACCGTGGATGCCGATTACAAGGCGTCGCTTCCCGACCTGCAAAACGGGCCCAGCAGCCTGATCCGTGGCGCCAAGCAGCAGATCCAGCACGTGGGCATCAGCAATTTCCGCCTGCCGATCCGGTATCACACCCGCGACAACGGCGATCTGACGCTGGAAACCAGCGTGACGGGCACTGTCAGCCTTGAGGCCGACAAGAAGGGCATCAACATGTCCCGGATCATGCGCTCGTTCTACAAACACGCGGAAAAGACCTTTAGCTTCGAGGTGATCGAGGCCGCGCTTGACGACTACAAGACCGACCTGGAAAGCTTTGATGCGCGTATCCAGATGCGCCTGTCCTACCCGGTGCGGATGCCTTCGCTGCGCTCGGGGCTGTCGGGCTATCAGTATTACGACATCGCGCTGGAGCTGGTCGAAAAGAACCGCGTGCGCAAGAAGATCGTGCATCTGGATTACGTCTACAGCTCGACCTGCCCATGCTCGCTGGAGCTGAGCGAACATGCGCGCATGGCGCGCGGGCAACTCGCGACGCCGCATTCGCAGCGGTCGGTCGCGCGCATCTCGGTCGAGGTGGCCGAGGGCGACTGCCTCTGGTTCGAAGACCTGATCGACATGGCGCGCGAGGCGGTGCCCACGGAAACCCAGGTGATGGTCAAGCGCGAGGACGAACAGGCCTTTGCCGAGCTGAACGCCGCCAACCCGATTTTCGTCGAAGACGCCGCGCGTTTGTTCTGCCAGCAATTGCAGCGCGATGAACGCGTGGGGGATTTCCGCGTGATCGCCAGCCACCAGGAAAGCCTGCACAGCCACGACGCGGTCAGCGTGCTGACCGAGGGCGACACCTTCGCCAGCGAAAGCCTGGACCCCCGCTTGTTCGCCTCGCTGTTTCACGTCGGTTAACGGTGCCGGTTTGATGGGCACCCGGGTGCGCACGCGCTGAAAATCCGGGCAAACCCGCTCAAATGGGGCCGCTGCCATCGCGCAGCGGCCCTTTGCACGTCTGGGCTGTGGCATGATCGTTCGTGTTGTGCGCCTGTTACGTTCGACCGGCAAAGTCGTCGTGACCTGGCGTGCACACGATTTTCACACCTTCAGGAGGTTTCCGATGGTTTCCGTTCCCCTTCCTGTCCGCCTCAGCTGGTATGCCTATCATGCCACCGCGACCGCGCTCGAGGCACAGATGCGGATGACACATGCGATGTGGATGGCGATGATGCAGGCGCATCCGCTGGCCCCGCACGATCTGAAAGAGGTGGCAAAGGTTTCAACCGGGGCGGCGAACAAGGGCAAGGCCCCGGCCAAGCGCAAGAGCGCAGCGAAGCCCAAAACCGCCGCCAAGGCAAAACCTGCACCGAAACCGAAGGCCGCCGTCACGGCGGCGCCGGCCAAGGCAAAGGCCAAGCCCAAGGCGCCGGCCAAACCCGCCGCAGCGCCCAAGGCGCCGGCCAAGGCCAAGACCGCGGCGCCGGCAAGCCAGCCCAAGGCCACCGCGTCCAAGTCCAAGGTCACGGCCAAGGCGCCTGTGACATCGGCACCTTCAGGCACGGCCCAGCCCACCGCCAGCGCCGATCAGTCCAGCGTCGCGCGCAAGCGCCGTCGCGCGCCCTCGGCCCCGCCGCCGATGCCGAACGGCCGGTATGATGCATAGCCATGCTCAGGGCCCGCTTTGCATCTGGTGCAAGGCGGGTATTCCAAGATGCCGGTGGTAAGGTCAGCCATAGTGACCTAACTAAGTGCCTAGGGAGGAACCGAAAAAACGTTACGACGAAAGGTTCCGATAATGGCAATTCTGAGCACAAACAGCACCACCATCCGCAACCCGCTGGCAGCCTTTGCCGCGGCCTTTGTGAACTGGATGGAAACCTACGCCGACACCAAGTCGCGCCATGCCGAGATTGAGGCGCTGTCGGCCAAGACCGACGCCGAACTGGCCGAAATGGGCCTGACGCGCGATCGCATTCCGCACCACGTGTTCCGCGACCTCTACTACGTGTAAGGCGCACAGGGCCGGCAGGCCGGTCGGCGTTCCCTCGACCGGCCCGGCCGCTGGGCCCTACCTCTTGACAGGGCAGGGACTCCGTTCGACGGTTCGCTTGAATTTTTAGTGAGTACGCCTTGTGTCCCTGTCGCCTTTTTTCCTGTTCCGCGATGTGATTTCGAATCCTTCGGTTGCGGCCAAGCTCGGTCTGACCATCCTCGTTCCGGCCTATGGTTTTCGCGTTTTGACGGATCGCCGCGCCGACATCGGCCCCGAAGCCGTTTACGCACCCACGCCTGACCTTTTGTGGCTGCTGGCTGCGGTGGCGCTTTTCGTTGCAGTGGTGGTCTGGGTTGCTCTGCGCCGGCACCGGTTCGTCCTGGCCGGGCCGGGCGATGACATTGCCCCCGGATGGGGCCGTGTCCTGCAGTATCTGCGTGCGCTTTTGATCTTGGTGCTGATCCTGGCCGTGCCGGGCATCGCGTTGACGGGCCTTCTGATGGTGCTGTCGGACATGCTGTTCGCGGACGCTTTGGAAAGCGGGGCCGGGCAGGCCGCTTTGTCCTTTGTCATTTCATGCGTTCTGATCTGGCCGATGCTGCGGCTGGGCCTTGTCTTTCCGGCCGTGGCCGTGGACCGGCGCATGTCATTCCGCGCATCGTGGCGGCTGACGGCACCGGTAGCTGGCGCTTTGTGGGGCGCAACGGCCGTATTGGCGTGTGTCGACATCTTGGCCGGAATGCTCGGCACGGTGTCGCCAACGATGGGCGCCTTGGGCGACGCGGTGGTGATGATGCTGAATCTGGCCGCCCTGACAGCGCTTTATCAACTTTGCGCGCAAGGCGACAGCACGGGCGCTTGACAGCGCCCGGCCCTGCGGCCAAGCCTGCCATCCATGTTGGACCCGCGCCCCGTCGGATACGTGATCGGCCTGCTTGTGGCCGTGCTTGGCCTGACGATGATCCCGCCGATGCTGGTGGACATCGCCGAAGGGCGCGAGCATTGGCCGGTGTTCTTTGAAAGCGCGGTTATCACCTTTCTGACAGGCGGTCTGGTGGCCTTGGCCTGCCAGAATGCAAGGCGCCAAGAAATCGGCATCCGGCAGGGGTTTCTGCTGACCGTGGGAACTTGGGTTGCGCTGCCGGCCTTCGCCGCCATCCCGTTTATGCTGGGCGCCACCGACGCGCGTTTTGTCGATGCCATGTTCGAGGCGATGTCGGGCCTGACGACCACCGGCACAACCGTTTTCGCGGGGCTTGACGGTCTGCCCAAGGGGTTGCTGCTGTGGCGCGGCATTCTGCAATGGCTGGGCGGATTGGGGATCGTGATCGTGGCGATGCTGTTCCTGCCCATCATGCGCGTGGGCGGGATGCAATTCTTCAAGAACGAGGGCTTCGACACGTTCGGCAAGGTCATGCCGCGCGCCATCGACATCTCCAAGGCGCTGCTGGCGACCTACCTGGCGCTGACGCTGCTTTGCGTGTTCACCTATATCGCCCTGGGCATGGACCCTTTCGAGGCGACGGTTCACGCGATGACGACGGTTTCCACGGGCGGTTTTTCCACCACCGATGACTCCTTTACCGTCTACGGCGGACCGATCCACTATGCCGCGGTGTTGTTCATGTTCCTCGCCTCGGTCCCCTTCGTCAGGCTGATGCTGATTGGGTCGGGGCAGGTGTCGCCATTGCTGCGCGATTTCCAGGTGCAAGCCTATGCCGGCGCGATCCTGGCGTCGATCGTTCTGATCTTTGCGATGCGGGTCGCGCTGGGCGAGCCCTTTGACGAGGACCATTTCCGCCACATCGCCTTCAACGTGGTGTCGATCTTTTCCGGCACAGGCTATGGCGATGGCGATGTCACGCTGTGGGGCGCGGCGCCGCTGGTCGTTCTGCTGGTGGTGGGCGCCGTGGGGGGCTGCACCGGTTCGACCGGCTGCTCTCTCAAGGTGTTCCGCTACCTGGTGCTGTTCAAGGCGCTGGGCGCGCAGCTGCGCCTGATCGGCAGCCCGCACCGCATCGTCGCGCCGCGTCTGGGCGGACGCCCGATCGAACGCGACGTTATCGAATCCGTGATGCTGATCTTTACCATGTTCATCCTGACGCTGGGCCTTATGGCGCTGGCGCTGGCGCTGACGGGCCTGCCCTTCATGGAGGCGACAACCGGCGCCTGGACCGCGATCTTCAACATCGGCCCGGCCTTTGGCGAACTGGTAGGCGACAGCGGCGCGCTGACCGATTTTCCCGATAGCGCCAAGTATATCATGACCTTCGGGATGCTGATCGGCCGTTTGGAAATCGTCGTGGTCTACGTGCTGTTCACCGCCACCTTCTGGCGCGGCTGACCCGCCTTAGTCGCGGGTGCCGGCAAAGCGCGCCTGCCAATCCTCGCGCTGCTCGTCGGTGATCTTGGCAAAAAGATTGTCGGGCACGGTAAAGGCATGACCCGCCGGCATCCGTTCCAACGCGCTGGCCACATCCGCGGGCCAGTCGGCGGCGACACCCATCGCTTCGGCCATTTTCGCCGCGGTGAAGGGGATGAACGGCGCCGACAACGCGGCATAGAACGGGATCAGGTTCAATGCGAACCGGATCTGCGCCGCCGCGCGTTCGGGGTCTTCCTTGAAGGTGGCCCAGGGCGCGGCCTCTTGCAGGTATTCGTTGCCAGCAACCCAGATCGCGCGAAGCTCGGCCGCCGATTTGCGCACCTCGATCGCGTCCATGTGCCCCTCGTAGGCGCGCAAGCGGCCCGACAGCTCGTCGATCACCGCTTGTTCCTGCGAGCCCCAAGCGCCGCCCTCGGGCACCACCTCGCCGAATTTCGAGCGGCAGAACTTCGTCACGCGGGATACGAAATTGCCCAGCACATCGGCCAGGTCCTTGTTCACGCTGGCCTGGAAGTTTTCCCAGGTGAATTCCGCATCCGACGATTCCGGCGCGTGGGACAGCAGCCACCAGCGCCAGTAATCCGCCGGCAAAATCTCCAGCGCCTGGTCCATGAACACGCCGCGCCCGCGCGAGGTGCTGAATTGCCCGCCATCGTAATTCAGGTAATTGAACGATTTGATGTAATCGACCAGCTTCCACGGCTCGCCCGAGCCGAGGATCGTCGCGGGGAAAGACAGGGTGTGGAAGGGCACGTTATCCTTGCCCATGAACTGGGTATAGGTCACGTCATCGGCGCCCGTGTCGGTGCGCCACCAACGGGCCCAGTCGTCGCCCTTGCCCGCATTCACCCATTCCTGGGCGCTGGCGATATATTCGATGGGCGCGTCGAACCAGACATAGAATACCTT
>JAASTF010000164.1 GCA_021767525.1 Paracoccaceae bacterium | reverse complement strand
TCGGCGCGCACCGTTTCGATCAGGCGCGGCAGGTGCTCGGCCACCTTGCCCGCCCCGAACCGCGCGATCAGCGTCAGGCGCCCGGCCTCGTTTTCCGGGTTCAGCTTGGCCATCAGAACCTTCAGGTCCTCGGCGGTCATGGTGGGGCCGCATTTCAACCCGATCGGGTTCAGTACACCCCGGCAGAATTCCACATGCGCGCCGTCGGGCTGCCGCGTGCGGTCACCGATCCAGACCATGTGGCCCGAGCCCGCCAGCCATTTGCCGCTGGTGGAATCAAGCCGCGTCAACGCCTCTTCGTATTCCAGCAACAGCGCCTCGTGGCTGGTGTAGAAATCGACCGTCTGCAGCGCGTGGTTGCCCGCGCTGGTGATGCCCGCGGCGGTCATGAAATCCAGCGTGTCGCTGATGCGGTTGGCCATGTCGCGGTATTTTTCGGCCTTCTCGCCCTCGGTAAAGCCCAGGGTCCACTGGTGCACCTGGTGCACATCGGCATAGCCACCGGTCGAAAAGGCGCGCAGCAGGTTCAGCGTGGCCGCCGCCTGGGTATAGGCCTGCAGCATCTTTTTCGGATCGGGGATGCGTGCCTCGGGGGTAAAGGCCAGCTCGTTGATGATGTCGCCGCGATAGCTGGGCAGTTCGACGCCATCCACAACCTCGGTCGGCGCGCTGCGCGGCTTGGCGAATTGGCCGGCCATCCGGCCCACCTTGACCACCGGCACCTTGGCGCCATAGGTCAGAACCATTGCCATCTGCAGCATCACCTTGAACGTGTCGCGGATCGCATTGGCGCTGAATTGATCGAACGCCTCGGCACAATCGCCACCCTGCAGCAGGAACGCCTCGCCGCGCGCGGCTGCGCCCAGTTGCTTTTTCAGCTTGCGCGCCTCACCGGCAAAGACCAGCGGCGGATATTGCGACAGCTGCGCCTCGACAGCGGTCAATTCGCCTGCATCGCCATAATCGGGCATCTGAACCCGGGGCTTTTGGCGCCAATCGCTCTTTTGCCACTCGGTCATCTTCGCTCTCCGGTCTGCACGTGTTGCATGAGTGGCCTCTATACAAAAGCCGTGCGCGGCTGACCATAACCGATTTCGGCACAAGACGCGGAAATGCCGCGGACGCCCTTGATCCCGTGCAACAAAGCTGGTCAATATCGGGCAACATTGCGCCTCGGGACCAACGCCATCATGTCATCTTCGGCCAGCATGCAGCCACAAGGCGCTGCAACGACAAAGCGGGTTGTCTTTGTTCTGCTCAACGAATTCACGCTGCTCAGCTTTGCGTCTGCGCTGGATTGCCTGCGGATCGCGAACCGGATGCTGGGCCGCCCGGCCTATGAATGGCGCCTGGTCGGCGAAGGCGGCGGCACGGTCACCTGTTCGGCCGGGACCGAGTTCAAGGTCGAGGGCGATCTGGAAGAGGTGTCGCGCGACGACACGGTGTTGGTTTGCGGCGGCGTCAACGTTCAGGCGGCCACGACCAAGCGGCTGCTGTCCTGGCTGCGCCGCGAGGCGCGCAAGGGCATCGTTCTGGGCGGGCTGTGCACGGCCGCCTACACGCTGGCCAAGGCCGGTCTGCTGGACGGCAAGCGCGCGACGATCCACTGGGAAAACCAGGACAGCTTTACCGAGGAGTTCGAGGACGTGAACCTGACAAAGTCGGTTTTCGTGATAGATGGCAACCGCCTGACCACGGCCGGCGGCACCTCGTCGATCGACCTTGTGCTAAAGATAATCGCCAACGATCACGGCGAAGAGATCGCCAACCTGGTTGCCGACCAGATGATCTATTCCTCGATCCGCACCGACCAGGACACCCAGCGCCTTTCGGTGCCCACCCGCATCGGCGTGCGCCACCCGAAACTGAGCCAAGTCATCCAGATGATGGAGCAGAACATCGAAGAACCGATCAGCCCGTCGACACTGGCCAAGGAGGTGGGCATGTCGACGCGGCAGCTGGAACGGCTGTTCCGTCGCTACCTGAACCGCAGCCCCAAGCGCTATTACATGGAATTGCGCCTGTCGAAGGCCCGCAACCTGTTGATGCAGACCGATATGAGCGTGATCAACGTGGCGCTGGCCTGCGGCTTCGCCTCGCCCTCGCATTTTTCGAAATGCTATCGCGCGCATTACAACACGACGCCCTACCGCGAACGCGGCGCGCAGGGCGCGCGACTGTCGATTTGATCGAAACCGCGCGCCTTCGGTTGCGGCGCGCCCGCCAGGACGACCTGGCCCCGCTTCATGCGGTGTTCAGCGATCCCCGCGCCACGCGGTATTGGAGCAGGCCCGCGCATGACACGCTGGACGACACGCGCCTCATCCTAAACGGGCTGATGGCGCCCGACGACAGCGAAAGCGCGGATTTTATCTTCGATCTGATCGGCGTCTGCATCGCGACCGAGGCGCTGACTGCCATCCTGACGCACGCTTTTGCGGAACGGCCCGAACTGGACAGGTTGACGGCCGAGGTCGATCCGCGAAACGCCGCGTCGGTGCGGGTGCTGGCGCGTCTGGGGTTCGTGCAGACGGGGTTTGCCGAAAAGAACTTTCTTTACGGTGCCGATGAGTGGTGCGACACCGCTTACCTGGAACTGCCGCGACCGGCCGATCAGTCCACGGGCGTCAGGCGATAGATTGCGCCGTTGCCTTCCGAGATCATCCAGATCGAGCCGTCCGGCGCCTCGCGCAGATCGCGCACGCGGCTGGTGGCGTCGCCTTCGATGCGCTCGACTTCTTTTAGCGGGTCGCCGGACAGGCGGCTGACCATGTCGAATTTCAACGAGCCGATCAGGAAATCGCCCTCCCATTCCGGCCACAGCTTGCCGGAATAAATCACCAGACCCGACGGCGCGATCGAGGGATCCCAGTAAAAGGCCGGCTGTTCCATCCCCGGTTTCGACGTGCCTTCACCGATCTTCGCACCCGAGTAATGCACGCCGTAGGAAATAACCGGCCAGCCGTAATTCTGGCCCTTCTCGATCAGGTTCACCTCGTCGCCGCCGCGCGCGCCATGGGCGTTCGTCCACAGACGGCCCTGCGCGTCCAGCGTCATTCCCTGCGGATTGCGATGGCCCCACGTCCAGATTTCGGACAGCGCGCCGTCGCGTCCCACCAGCGGGTTGTCGTCGGGCACGCTGCCATCGCGGTTGATGCGGATGATGCTGCCGTTATGGCGCCCCAGATCCTGCGCCGCCGGGCGATCGCCGCGATCCCCGATAGAAAGGAAGATGTGGCCCTGCGGCCCTTCGACCAGCCGGCCGCCGAAATGCCGCCCGGCCGAACTGGCGGGGCGCATTTCAAACAGGCGTTGCAGGTTGTCCAGCCGCGTGCCGTCGTGCGACAGCACCCCGGCGCTGATTACCGTGCCGGCGCCACCCGAAAGGCGTGCGGCATGCGAAAAGATGATCTGGCGCGACTGGGCGAAATCGCGGGGGATCAGGACATCCATCAACCCGCCCTGCCCGATTTCGACCACATCATCCGGCAGGCCCGTCACCTCTACCCGCGACCCGTCGGCACGCAAATGCCACAGCGTGCCCGCCTTTTCGGTGACCAGCACGCCGCCATCGGGCAGGAACCCAAGCGACCAGGGTCCGAAGAAATCGCCGGCGACTTCTTCCACCTGTATCGGGCCCGCGCTGCTTTGCAGGGTTTGGGAATGGGCGGGTGCGCCAAGCGCCAGAAAAAGGGCAACAGCGGATGCGCGCAGCATGGGCTTTCCTTTCCGGTTTCGCGGTTTGGGGCCTATGCTGGAAAAGATGGGGCGCAACGCAGGCCGGACAACCCCAACGTCAACCGGCGCGGAAAACCGTCGAAACGCCTTTTCTTTTCAAATTCGTCGGAATAGGCTCCGCATCGGACCTTTGTTCCAACGGGGAGTCGAGGATGACCAAATTGCAGCGCGCATCTGCCGCCGCGTATCAGGCCATCAAGGGCGGCGCATGGCGTCGGGCCCGAACCGTCCTTAGGGGCGTTACGCAGGGGGCCCGGCAGCTGCTGGAAGCCCTGGACAGGGCAGCAACCCCTGCCCGACAGCCCCGGCCGGTGCCGATCCGCGTCGACACGCGCGACCGCCGCCCCGGCAACACGGGTCGCACGATCTAAACAAAAAGCAGAGAATGGCCCGGCTTGCCGGGCCGTGACGCTGTTATCCTGGTCCGGGGACACCCCGGCCAACAAACCAAGGGGAGTATAACCATGAAGAAATTTCTGACTGCGACGGCCGCCGTGGCGCTGATGGCGTCGGGTGCTGCCGCCCAAGAGGTGAAAATCGGCATCCTGCAGGGCTTTACCGGCCCGACGGAGTCGCTGGTGGGCCCGATGGCCGCGGCGATGGAAATGGCCATCGAAGAAGTCAACGCCAGCGGCAATTTCATGAACGGCATGACCGTGGTGCCGGTGCGCGGTGACTCGACCTGCATCGACGCCTCGGCCGGCGTGGCCGCGGCCGAGCGCGCGATCACCTCGGATGGCGTGGTCGGCATCGTCGGCGGCACCTGCTCGGGCGTGACCGGCGCAATCCTGGCCAATGTGGCCGTGCCGAACGGCATCGTGATGATCTCGCCCTCGGCGACCAGCCCCGCACTGACCACCGCCGAGGATAACGGCCTGTTCTTCCGCACCGCGCCGTCGGATGCGCGCCAGGGCGAAGTGATGGCCGACATCCTGCTGGATGACGGCGTGCAGTCGGTCGCCGTGACCTATACCAACAACGACTACGGCAAGGGCCTGGCCGACGCTTTTGCCGCCGCCTACACCGAAAAGGGTGGCGAAGTAACGATTTCGGCCGCGCATGAAGACGGCAAGGCCGACTATTCCGCCGAAGTCGCGGCGCTGGCCTCGGCCGGTGGCGAGGTGCTGGTGGTCGCGGGCTATCTGGACCAGGGCGGCGCGGGCATCATCCGCTCGGCGCTGGATACCGGCGCGTTCGACACCTTCCACCTGCCCGACGGCATGGTGGGTGAATCGCTCAGCGACGCGTTCGGCACCGAGATCGAGGGCTCCAAGGGCCAGGCGCCGGGCAGCGACAGCGAAGGCACCGCGATCTTCCAGGAAATGGGCGCCGACAAGTTCGACAGCGCCTCGCCCTATACTGCCGAAGGCTATGACGCGGCGGCGCTGATCATGCTGGCCATGCAGGCGGCCGGGTCGACCGATCCGAACGTCTACAAGGACAAGGTTGAAATGGTCGCCAACGCCCCGGGCGAGCCGATCAACCCCGGTGAGCTGGGCAAGGCGCTGGAGATCCTGGCCAATGGCGGTGATATCGACCTGGTGGGTGCCACCGGCGTCGAGCTGATCGGCCCGGGCGAAGCGGCCGGCAGCTATCGCGTGGTCGAGATCAAGGACGGCAAGTTCGAAACCGTCGAATTCCGCTGATCGCAGCCTGATCGACCGCCGTGCCCCGGATTGCCGGGGCACGGCACGCTCGTACCGGGCGAATGGCCCGGATACGCCGGGGGATAGATATGGACCAGATGATCGTCGTCGAAGACGTTCACAAGCATTTCGGGGGCTTTCACGCCGTCGATGGCGCAAGCCTTGAAATCGCCAAGGGCTCAATCACCGGGCTGATCGGCCCGAATGGTGCAGGCAAGACCACCCTTTTCAACGTGATCGCGGGCGTTTTGCCGCCCACCAGCGGCCGCGTTCTGATGCAGGGCGAGGATATCACCGGCCTGCCGCCGCACGAACTGTTTCACAAGGGCCTTTTGCGCACCTTCCAGATCGCGCATGAGTTTCATTCGATGAGCTGCCGCGAGAACCTGATGATGGTGCCGGGCGACCAGGCCGGCGAGCGGCTGTGGGACACCTGGTTCGGACGCAAACGCATCGCCGAGCAGGAACGCGCCCTGCGCGCCAAGGCCGACGAGGTGCTGGAATTCCTGACCATCAGCCACTTGGCCGATCACAAGGCGGGCCAGGTGTCGGGCGGGCAGAAAAAGCTGCTGGAACTGGGCCGCACGATGATGGTGGATGCCAAGATCGTGTTCCTGGACGAGGTCGGCGCCGGCGTGAACCGCACGCTTCTGAACACCATCGGCGACGCGATTCTGCAGTTGAACAAGGAACGCGGCTATACCTTCGTGGTGATCGAACACGACATGGATTTCATCGAAAAGCTGTGCGACCCGGTGATCTGCATGGCCGAGGGCAAGGTGCTGGCCGAGGGCACGCTGGCCGAGATCAAGGCCAACGAGCAGGTGATCGAGGCCTATCTGGGCACCGGCCTGAAGAACAAGGACCAGCTCGAGGAAACCGGGGCGTGACCCGGGCACGTGACCGGGGCGGCAAGATCTCGGCACGATCGGGGCGCGGCCCCATCGCCATGGTCGTCTGAACCGATGGCGCAACAAGAACGGCCCCCGGGCAAGTCCCGGCGGCAACAGACAGGGATACGTGATGGGCGACAACCCCTACCAGGATGATCGCGGCAACAAGGACCGCTCGATCACCAAGAGCCATGGCCAGGGCGAGACGCCGTGGCGCAAGGGTGGCGCGGCGGTCAAGGTCGACGGCGAGACGCCGTTCCTGATCGGCGAGACGATGACCGGCGGCTACGGCAAGGGGCCGGACATCCTGCACGACTGCACCATCGCCGTGAACGCGGGCGAGATCGCGGTGATCGTCGGCCCCAACGGCGCCGGCAAGTCGACCGCGATGAAGGCCGTGTTCGGCATGCTGGACGTGCGCCAGGGCCGCGTGCTGCTGGATGGCGAGGACATCACCGCGCTCAGCCCCCAGGACCGGGTGAAAAAGGGCATGGGCTTCGTGCCCCAGACCAACAACATCTTCACCTCGATGACGGTCGAGGAGAACCTGGAAATGGGCGCCTTCATCCGCGAAGACGACATCCGCGACACGATGGAACAGGTCTATGACCTGTTTCCCATC
>JAASTF010000163.1 GCA_021767525.1 Paracoccaceae bacterium | reverse complement strand
TCGTCGGCGTCCAGTTCCTTGTGCAGGATCAGGAAGCGGTGCACCTGGCAGCCCGACAGCATCTCGTCCTCGGCGATGCTGGCGTTCACCTCTTCGACATGGCTTTGGATCATCTCGTAGACCTTGGGATGACCGGCCAGTTCCTGGTAGCTGGAATAGGCGATGTTGTTGCGCTCGGCCCAGTTGCCCACCGCCGACAGGTCGATGTTGATGAAGGCCATGCAGCGGTCGCGGTTGTTGCCGAACACCACCGCCTCAAGGATGTTGGGGTAGAATTTCAGCTTGTTTTCCACGTATTTGGGCGCGAACAGGCTGCCATCGGCCATCTTGCCCACGTCCTTGGCGCGGTCGATGATGCGCAGGTGGCCGGTGTCGGGCTCGATAAAGCCGGCGTCGCCGGTCGCCACCCAGCCCTCGGCATCCTTGGTGGATTTGGTGCTGTCCTCGTTCTTGTAGTAATACTCGAAGACGCCCGGGCTGCGATAGAACACCTCGCCATTGTCGGCGATCTTCAACTCGACGCCCGGCGCGGGCACGCCCACCGTGTCGCTGCGCACCTCGCCATCGGGCTGCACGGTGATGAACACGCTGGCCTCGGTCTGGCCGTAAAGCTGTTTCAGGTTGATGCCGAGGCTGCGGTAGAAATCAAAGATTTCCGGCCCGATCGCCTCGCCTGCGGTATAGCCGACGCGCACGTTGGAAAAGCCCAGCGTGTTTTTCAGCGGGCCATAGATGAACAGATCGCCCAGCCAGTATTTGAACCGGTCCCAGGCGCCCACCGGCTTGCCATCCAGGATCGCGGGACCGACCCGGCGGGCATGGGCCATGAAGGTGTCGAACAGCCACTTCTTCAGCCGCCCGGCATCCTCCATGCGGATCATCACGTTGGTCAGCTGCGTCTCGAACACGCGCGGCGGCGCAAAGTAATAGGTCGGCCCGATTTCGCGCAGGTCGGCGGCCACCGTTTCGGGGCTTTCGGGACAGTTGACGCAAAATCCGGTCCAGAAGGCCTGCCCAATGGAAAAGATGAAATCTCCCACCCAGGCCATCGGCAGATAGGCCAGGATTTCCTCGCCCGGACCCAGATGGTCGAATTCCGAGCTGCTTTTGGCCGATTCAATGATGTTGCGGTTCGACAGGACAACACCCTTGGGCTTGCCCGTCGTCCCCGAGGTATAGAGCATCACGCAAACCGAATTGTAATCCAGCTTGGCACCGCGCTTTTCCAGTTCGGGCGTGAATTCATCCCGGGCGGCGTGGCCCTGTTCCTGCACATGGCTGTATTCGTGCAGGTGGGCATGATCGTATTTCCGCATACCCCGCGGATCGAGATAGATCAGATGCTCGAACTGGTGCAGGCGATCCTGGATCTCGATCACCTTGTCGACCTGTTCCTGATCTTCGACGATCACGAACCGCGCGCCGCAGTGATCCAGCACATAGGCCATCTCTTCGGCGGCGCTGTCCTGGTACAGCGGCACGGGGATGGCGCCCACCCACTGCGCGGCGACCATGCCCCAGTACAGGTGCGGTCGGTTGTTGCCGATGATGGCGACGAAATCGCCCTCGTTCACGCCAAGATTGATAAGGCCAAGCGCCAGGTTGCGGATTTCCTGCTCGGTCTCTTTCCAGGTCCAGCTTTGCCAGATCCCGAATTCCTTTTCCCGATAGGCCGGTTTGTTACCGAACTCCGCGGCGTTACGAAGCAGCAGCGCCGGAACGGACTGAAGCCCGCCGGTCGCCTGAGACGACTGTGCCAATTCTGTTCCTCCCTATGCCCGACATTGCAGGCAGATGATCGCCTGTGCCGGCGATTCCTCCGGCGCAGATGATGCAGGCCGCAGGCTTGCCGTCAACTTTTTCGTGATCATTTCTCAATCCTTACGAATTGTAACAAGGTCAGGCGACTTTCGCGGCGCGGCATGCGGTGCTATCGCAAAGGCGCGAAGGGAGGCGTCGCATGACCCAGCACAGCCTAGACAGGGCCCCGATGGTGATGGCGGGGCTGAACCTGATCCAGCAGGCCATGTCGATCTATGACAGCGACCTGCGGCTGGTGGTCAGCAACCGCATGTTCCGCGAGATGTTCTCGCTCCCGGCCGAGCTGACAGAGCGCGGCGCGCGGTTCGAGGACACGATCCGCCACCTGGTCGAGCGTGGCGAGTATGGCGCGATCGACGATACCGAACAGGCGGTGCGCAGCCGGGTCGAGCAGGCCCGGGCGTTCGAACCCCACTACATGGAGCGTACCCGCCCCGATGGCCGTGTCATCAGCGTCGAGGGCGCGCCCCTGCCCGAAGGCGGCTGGATCACCGTTTACACCGACATCACCCAAACCAAGAACCAAGAGGCGCTGCTGCGCGCCCGGTCGGAAGAGCTGTCGGACAAGGTTCTGGCCTATGCCGAAGAACTGTCTGCCACCAACCGACAGCTGGCCAGCACCATCGCCGCGCTGGAAGAGGCCAAGCGCCAGCTGACCGAAACCGAGGCCCGCACCCGCCTGACAACCGAGATGATGCCGGCCCATATCGCGCATGTCGGGCTGGACCGCACCTATACGTTTTCCAACCGGCGACTGAACGCGATCCTGCCCGGGCGGCCCGCGAATATCGTCGGCCTGCCCATCGACCAGGCCCTGGGGGACGAGGCATTCGGCCATATCCGCGACAAGCTGGACGCGGCGTTCCAGGGCCAGGCCTCGGTGCTGGAATTCACCCATCAGGGCACGTCGCGGCGCATCCGCACCGCCTTTACCCCCGACCGGCGCGAGGACGGGCAGATCATGGGCGTCTATCTTCTGTCCACCGACATCACCGAAGAAACCCAGGCGCGCGCCGCGCTGCAACAGACCCGCCGCCGCGAAATGGCCGCACAGCTGACCAGCGGGCTGGCGCATGATTTTTCCAACCTGCTGACCATCATCCTTGGCAGCCAGTCGCGGCTGCAACGGATGGACCTGCCGCCCGGCGCGCCGGAACTGGTGGCCGCCACGCTCAGCGCGACGCATCGGGGCGGCGCGTTGCTGAACCGTCTGGCCGATATCACCGGCGCCCGTGAATGGCACCCACAACCCACCGCGCTGGTGCCGTTGCTGCGCGATCTGGAAATGCTGGCTGCGCCCGCCCTGCCGGCGACCATCCGGCTTGAGGTGTTCAACACGCTTGCAACCCAACGGCTGATGCTGGATCCGGGGATGATCCAGGATGCGCTGTTGAACCTGCTGCTGAATGCGCGCGATGCGATCGGGGCGTCTGGCTGCATCACCCTGACTGTCACGCCGGTGCAGGGCACATGGGCGGATTTCACCGTCAGCGATACGGGGCCGGGGTTCAGCGACGCCGCGCTTAGCCATGCGTTCGAACCATTTTTTTCCACCAAGGGCGGAGAAGGCTCGGGGCTGGGTCTGGCGATGGTTTATGACACCGCCAAGCTGGCCGGCGGGCAAGTGCACGTGGCCAACCGGCCCGAAGGCGGCGGACAGGTGCGCCTGCGCCTTCCCTTGCGCGCGGCCCCCGATCCGGTGGCGCCCGGGCTTGTCCTGCTGGTCGAAGACAGCGCCGACCTGCGCGAAGGCATCCGCGCCATGCTGACCGGTCTGAACCACACGGTGATCGAGGCCGCCTCGGTCGACGAAGCGCAGGGCCTGCTGGCGCAAGTGCCCGAAATCCGGCTGATCCTGTCGGATATCTCGCTGGAAGGCGGACAAACCGGGCTTGACCTTGTCGATGCGCTGCCCACCGATGCGCCGCCCTGCATCCTGATGACATCGCTTCCGCCCGAGCATGCGCTGCACGTCCAGGCGTTGACCCGGGCGCCGGTTCTGCGCAAACCCTTCACCGCGCGCGAGCTGGGCGCGTTCCTTACCACGCAAGGCCCAAACAAATGACGCAACCTCTTGTCTCGATTCTGGATGACGAACCGGCGATCCGCGCGATGCTGGCGGATGCCCTGCAAGAAGCGGGGTTTCGCACGCTGACCTTTGCCCGCGCGACCGAGTTCGAGGCCGCGCTGAAAACCGCAACGCCCGATGTGTGCCTGGTGGACCTGTCGCTGCCCGACCGTGACGGCCTGACGCTGGTGCATCGGCTGGCGCTGGAACAGGGGGCCACGGTCATCATCATTTCGGGCCGCGCGCAGGTGCAGGACCGCGTGACGGGGCTCGAGCTGGGCGCCGACGACTACATCATCAAGCCTTTCGATCCGTCCGAGGTGGTGGCCCGTATCCGTGCCCGCCTGCGCCGCGACCGGCCTGTTACCCAGACCGGTAACAGCGCCCGGTTCAACGGCTGGACGGCGGATTTCGACAGCTACACGCTGATCGACGACGACGGCCGGCAAACCCCCTTTTCCCATGCCGAGGGCGAGGTTCTGCGCCTGTTCCTTGAACGCCCCAAGCGGCTGATTTCCCGCGCCGTGATGCAGGAAACGCTGGGCGGCGCGGCCGGCGAAAGCTTTGACCGCGCGATGGATGTGCGCATCTCGCGCCTGCGGCAAAAGCTGCGCGAAGACCCAAAGAATCCCCGCCTTATCAAAACGATCTACGGCGCGGGCTATATCTTTCTGGGCGATGTCGGCTGGACATGAAAAAGCGCGCGCAGGGCAGCCCCCGCGCGCGCCAGTGATGGGACGCAATCCCGTCGTGTCTTATTTCACCTCGCCCGTGGGGCGCGGCGTGGCCGCCGTTTCGGCGGGCAGCACCGGGTAGGTCACTTCGGGCATGTCGCCGGTCAGCGCGCCCAGGAAGGCCACGATCTGATCAGCCTCTTCATCCGACAGATCCTCGCCCAGCTGGCTTTCGCCCATGATCTGCACGGCCACCTTCAGATCCCACACCAGGCCCGAGTGGAAATAGGGCGCGGTCTGGTCGATATTCCGCAGCGGCGCGGCGCGGAACACGTATTCATCGTCCGCCGTTTCGGTCACGGCATACCGGCCCTTGTCACCCACCGGCAGGATGTCGGCGCCCGGCTTTTCGATCAGGCCAAACGGGTAATAGCCGTTGCCGCCCAGGTTCACACCGTTGTGGCACGAGGCACAGCCTTTATCCATGAACAACTCCAAGCCCGCCAACTGGTCCTCAGTCATGGCGGTGTCATCGCCGTTCAGCCACGCATCGAAGGGCGCGGGCGTGGTCAGAGTGGCCTCATACGCCTCGATCGCCTTGGCGAAGTTGTCAAAGGTCACCGGGTCAGCCTCGTCCGGGAAGGACGCCTGAAACCATTCAACATATTGCGGCATCGAATTCAGCGTGGCGATCACGTTTTCGGGCGTGTTGGCCATCTCGACACCCGCCTGCACCGGGCCCTTGGCCTGCGCCTTGAGGTCGGCGGCCCGGCCATCCCAGAACTGCGCTTCGTTGAACACGGCGTTCAAAACGGTGGGCGAGTTGCGCGGCCCCTTCTGCCAGCCATGCCCGATCGAGGTGGGCATGTTGTCATCGCCGCCCGTCGCCAGGTTGTGGCACGAGTTGCACGAGAACACGCCCGAGGCCGACATGCGCGGATCAAAGAACAGCGCCTTGCCCAGGTCGATCTTTTCGTCGGTGATGGGGTTGTCGGCCTGCATCGGAATGGTCGACGGAATCGGCTTGAACATATCCGCCGCCGCCTCGCGCAATTCGTTCGCGCCTGCGGCTTGCGCCGCGATCACGGCCAGGGATGACGTGAAAAGAAGTGTCCTTATGGTCATGGCTTGGGCCTCCTGTGCCCGGGTTACAATGCGCGCGTCACCCAATTGCGCCCAAAGCTATACGGCATAAAGACCTTTGGCCTTGACTTAGATCAATTCTAAACTGTTTATCATGTTAATTCAGTGACTTAACATGTTAACATCGGATCATACCCATTTCGCCAACGGGGGCAGGCTCATCAGAACGGCATTGGCGTCGTGCCCCGTGGCCAGGCCGAATTTCGTGCCCCGGTCGTAGACCAGGTTGTATTCCGCATAAAGCCCGCGATGGATCAGCTGCGTGTCCTTGTCGGCCTCGGTAAAGGGCTGCACCCGGCGCTTTTCGACCAGCGGCACAAAGGCCGGCAGAAAGGCCCGCCCGATATCCTGGGTCAGCGCGAAATCCGCCGCCCAATCGCCCGAGTTCTGATCGTCCATGAAAATGCCCCCGACACCCCGCGCCCGATGGCGGTGCGGGATATAGAAATACTCGTCGGCCCAGGCTTTCAGCTTGGGATACCAATCCGCCCCATGCGGATCGAGATGCGCCTTTTGCGTGGCGTGGAAATGCGCGGTGTCCTCGTCATACTCGATGCAGGGGTTCAGGTCGGACCCGCCGCCGAACCACCAGGCATGCGGCGTCCAGAACATGCGGGTGTTCATGTGAACGGCCGGCGCATGCGGGTTGCGCATATGGGCCACCAGGCTGATGCCGCTGGCCCAGAACCTCGGGTCGCTGTCCATGCCGGGCACGCCGCGCGCGGCCATCGCGCGTTGGGCCGCGTCGCCCAGGGTGCCATAGACCTCGGACACGTTCACACCGACCTTTTCAAACACCCGGCCGCCGCGCATCACGCTCATCAACCCGCCGCCCGCATCCGATCCATCCTCGGACGTGCGCTTGGTCTCGGTCACCTCGAACCGGCCTGGCGCCATGTCGGCAAAGGGCCCTTGGTCGTGGCTGTCTTCCAGCCCCTCAAAGGCGGCCACAATTTCATCGCGCAGCTGGCGGAACCAGGCTGCGGCGGTGGATTTCTCGGTTTCGAAGTTGTCGGTCATCGGCCCTGCCCCCAGTCTTTCGGCGCACGCTAGCGCGCCACCCCGGTCGGCGCAATGGCGCCCCTGTCTTCTCGGGTTTCCAAATACCCTCGGGGGAGCGCGAGGGGGCAGACAGCCCCCTCGCCCCGGTCGCCGCCAGCGGCGGCGAAACAGGGGTCAGTGCGCGGGTGCGGCCACC
>JAASTF010000162.1 GCA_021767525.1 Paracoccaceae bacterium | reverse complement strand
GCCGAGGACGCGCTGCAACGCTACCAGGACATGCGCCGGGTGCGCACGGCGCGGGTGCAGATGAACAGCCGGCTGATCGGCGAATACATCTATCACCCCGACGACGCCAAGGCGGCGGTGCGCAACCAGGTGATGCGGGGGATGTCGCCGCAGGATTGGTACAACCAGCTGAACTGGCTTTACGGCTCGAACGGCTTGGAAAGCTGACAGCGCGAAGATGACGATGAAGCTGCACAATTTCTTTCGCTCGTCCACCTCGACCCGGTTGCGGGCGGCGCTGAACCTGAAGGGGTTGGGGTACGAGTATATCCCGTACGTCCTGCGCGACGGTCAGACCCGCACGCCCGACTATCTGCGCCGCAATCCGCAAGGGCTGGTGCCCACGCTGGAGCTGGAGGACGGCACCAACCTGACGCAATCGCTGGCCATCATCGAATGGCTGGAGGAAACGCATCCCACCCCCGCGCTGCTGCCCGCCGATGCGCTGGGCCGGGCGCGGGTGCGGGCGCTGGCCTACATGATCGCCTGCGAAATCCATCCGCTGAACAACCTGCGCGTCCTGTTCCGGCTGGGCGATCAGTTCGGCGCGGACGAGGCGGCGCAAAAGGCGTGGTTCACCCATTGGGTCACGCTGACCTTCGACGCGCTGGAAGAGGCGCTGCAAGATCCGCGGACAGGCATCTTTTGTCACGGCGACAGCCCGGGCTTGGCGGATATCTGTCTTTATGCTCAGGTCTGGAACAACCGACGCTTCGACATTCCACTAAAGACATGGCCCACGATCGCGCGGATATTCGAGGCGCTGGACGCGCTGCCGGCCTTTGCCCAGGCCGCGCCGCCCCGCCAACCCGACGCCGCCTGACCCAAACAGGGAGGAGACAAGATGGACAACGCGATGCAACCCGAGGACACGCCCGAACTGCGTGCGCTTTACAAGGGGTTCGAAGACAACCACCTGAACCCGCTATGGACGCAGACGGGCGACCTGATGCCAGTGCACCCCAAGCCCAAGGCGGTGCCGCATGTGTGGAAATGGGCCGACCTGCTGCCCTTGGCCGAACGCTCGGGCGAGCTGGTGCCGGTGGGCCGGGGCGGTGAGCGGCGCGCGATCGGCCTGGCCAATCCCGGGCTTGGCGGGCGGGCCTATGTCTCGCCCACGCTGTGGTGCGCGATCCAGTATCTCTGCCCGGGCGAGAACGCGCCCGAACATCGCCACAGCCAGAACGCCTTTCGTTTCGTCGTCGAGGGCGAGGGCGTCTGGACCGTGGTGAACGGTGACCCGGTGCGCATGTCGCGGGGCGATCTGTTGCTGACGCCGGGTTGGAATTTCCACGGCCACCACAACGTGGCAACCGAGCCTATGGCCTGGATCGACGGGCTGGACATCCCGTTCAGCCAGCAGATGGATGTCGGGTTCTTCGAATTCGGGGCCGAGCGCGTGACCGACAACGCCACCCCGAATTACAGCCAGGGCGAGCGCCTGTGGTGCCACCCCGGCCTGCGGCCGCTGTCGCAGTTGCAGGATACCGTATCCTCGCCCATCGGGGCCTATCGGTGGGAACATACCGACCAGGCCCTGACCCAGCAGCTGCTGCTAGAGGACGAGGGCAACCCCGCCACGGTGGAGATGGGCCATGCGGCGATCCGTTATATCAACCCCACGACCGGCGGCGACGTGATGCCGACCATCCGCTGCGAGTTTCACCGACTGCGCGAAGGCACCGAAACGCCCGCGCGGCAAGAGGTGGGATCGAGCGTGTTCCAGGTATTCGAAGGGCGCGGTTCGGTGGTTCTGAACGGTGTGACGCACAAGCTGGACAAGGGCGATCTGTTCGTGGTGCCCAGCTGGATTTCGTGGAGCTTGCAGGCGGAAACCCGGTTCGACCTGTTCCGCTTTTCCGACGCGCCGATCATGGAGCGGCTGAGCTTCATGCGCACGCAGGTTGCCGAATGACCAGCGAAGACGCGGCGCGCGCGGCGCTGAAGGCGCGGCAGGGGGCCGGGGCGCGCTATGACGACCCGGCCGCGCCGCATGACGACCTGTTGCTGGCGCGGCGCGGCACCGCCTATTTCGCGCGCCGCCTGAACGCGTTGCGCGACGATGACCTGTGGGCACCCTCGCTGCGGGCGGGGGTGTCGCGGCGGCACCTGATCGCGCAGGTCAGTTACCAGGCGCGTGAAATGGCGCTGGCGTTGAAGGCGCTGCGCGAACCCCTGGTGCCGGAAGAGGCCGAATGGCGCGCCGACGTGGCGCTGGCCGCCACGCTTCCGGCGCGCGCGCTGCGGCATCTGTTCGACCACGCGGTGAAACATCTGGACGTGGAATGGCGCGATCTGCCGGGCGCGGCCTGGGATGCCGCGGTGACGCTGGAGGGGCAGGAAATGCCCGCGCGCGAAAGCGCCCGCCTGCGCGCGGCCACGGTCTGGCAAGCGGCTGTCGATCTGAGCAATGGCGGGCGCGCGGCGGATATTCCCGCTCCCTTGCGCGCAGGGGCCGCCTGACCTTGGCAGCCAGGCGCGATTGCAAGAAAGCCGCCCCAGAGCGGCCATAAATTCGGCGGGTTTCCCTGCAAGATCGGTGACAGCACAACAAAAGGTCGCTGTCCAAAGTGAAGAAACCGAAACAGATCGAAGATCGGCACGTTTTTGTGGAATGCGCGTTGCAGCTTGCGGTTGCCGTGCACCGCCATTGCGCCATCCCCGACAGCAAGTCCAGGCGCTGGGTCGGCGAGGCGCGCACCCGCGACAGCCAGCGGGCCTGTGATCTGCTGGTGACGCTTGGGCTTTTGACGTGGCGTGACGGGCAGGGCTATCTGTGGACCGTGGAAAAGCAAAAGCTGCGCCGCCACCTGGAGGTTGCCGATGCCCCGTCGGTTCACCTGCTTGAGCGCGTGATCGTCACCTTCGTGGATTTCGCCAGTTTTCATGGCTATGTGTCCGAGGGGCGCGCGCCCTTCGCGGTGGACAAGGGCGCGCAGCCGGCCATGTGGGCCCTTGTGCGGGCCGGCTATGCCACCCGCGTGCCGCTTGGCTTCAAATGGACCGACAAGATCGGGCCGATGCTGGTCGAGGCGGGGCTTTGGGCGCATGACGGCGTGGCCGTCGCCCAAGACCACACGGCCGGCGAAACACTGGCCGAACGGATCTGGCAGACGATTCCGGCGTGGCGCCGACACTGGCTGGCGCACCGGCTGGGCGGGGCATCCGGGTCGGCGTTTTTCTACTATGTCTCGAAAAGATGGACGGGCCGCCGCCTGAGCTATTTCAAGACCCCGCCGCCCCGGTCCGCCCGCGACTGGCGCATCCTGCCGGCCGACCTGCCCGGCGCGGCGGAGGAGGTGCAAGAGCGCCTTTTGAAAATGCGCCGCCCCCGCAGCGGATAGTCCCGGCCTGTTCCTGACACCGGTCCGACCGGGACCGTCCCACGCGTCGGCGAATGCGACGCGACCTTTAAAGCCGACACAGCGCGCGCGAGGACACCTGCGGAGTGACTTCGGATGGGTGGAGGGGTCTTGTTGTCCTCACTCAGTCAGCCAACGATACAGCTCACGGCTGCGGTCGACGCTGCTATTCCAGCTGCCTTCTGCGCCTGAACGAACAACGTTCCAGAGACCAAGGACGTCACTCCAAGATGGCAATTCGATGTCTCGCAGATCTTCCAAACTCGGGATCGCCGCTTTGGAGTAATCCCAAGCCGCGCCGGGAGCCTCGAGAGTTGCCGTCCAAAGCTCCTCGCGAGACGGTACAGTCATAGAGCAAACGGTGAGCTCTTCTTCCGAGGGCTCTAGCTCTGTATTAAATGCCCGCTTGAGCGAGTTCATGTCTCTGATCGTCTGGCATAAGTCGTTGATTTCCATTGCCGTAACGCCAACGATGACTGCCACGCCGAGGTAGGGCAGAGCTTCACCCGCCATCGACGCGGTTTCACGAGCAGCAGATTTCGCCGCTCGCGCCGATACGGTATCCGCAGTCTCGCCGACCGCCTCCCGTAGAGCTATCTTCCTCCCTTTGAACAGTACCAAACCTTCGGCGAGGTCATCCTGCAACTGCCGGCGGGCTAGACGCTCCGTGGCAAGGTTGTTGGAGAGATCCCCTATCTCGTTTCGAGCCTGCCGTAGAGCTACCCGCGACGTTGCCACTTCTTCTCCAAGCTCGGTGACTTGGTCCCTCAACTCTCTGTTCGCCGTGCGGGCCACCGCAAGGTCGCCAGACAGCTCAGCAACATCGCCGCGAAGCTCACGTTGAATACGGCGCTCAGCAACTAGATCCGCGTTCAGGTCCGCGATCTCGTCCGCATGTTGCGCCACCAGTGTTTTTGCCCCGGTTACGCTGCCAACGACGCTCGACACGGCACTGAATACTGCACCGCCGAATATCGCGATAACGTTGAACGCCAGCGAGAGCACGAAGACCGACACCAGTATCATACGCCAAAGCCATTTCGCGGAACCAACCGCAAACCTCAGTAGTGTCTTCATTGTGCCTTCCCCCTGAAAAATCTTTCCATGCATGGCTTGGATGCAACGAGGCCCCCGCTGTGTCCCCCGGGGCGTCACCCGATGCACTCGTCGCGGGGGCCGCCCCTTGGGGCACTTTCACCCCGACGGCATCCTGCGCGGTTCATCGGCTCAAGTATAAAAGGAAAGTGGCTGGGGTGGTAGGATTCGAACCTACGGTACACGGTACCAAAAACCGCTGCCTTACCGCTTGGCTACACCCCAACAGTGACGCGCTAATTACTGGCTTGTGCGCGGGGGTTCAAGACCGGATTTGCGAAAAAATGGCCGTTTATTCGCGCGGGCCGTCGGGTTGCAGCAGGTCCTCTTCGGCGGTGACCTCGCGTTCTTCCTCGACGATGCGTTCCAGCTGTTGCTCGGCGCGGGCCTGCACGTCGAGCGATTCGGCCGGGTCGTTGACCGGGCTGGTCGGGGTTCCGGGCGCGGCGGGGGCGGGGATAGCCGTGGGCGCCGCCATCTCTTGCGTCAGCAGGCGGTAGGTGGGTTCGGGCATTTCGATGCCCGCGGCCTCGAACGCGGCCAGGATCTGGCGGATCGCCTCGCCACGGGCGGCCACCAGCGAGGTGTCGCGCTGGTCGATCCAGGCGGTCATGCGCAGGCTGATATCCGAGCCGTTCAGCGCCTCGGTCCAGACCGACACGGCGGGCGTTTGCAGCACAAAGGGCAGGCCGTTCAGCGTATCCTGTGCCAGTTGCAGCGCGGCGGCCAGGTCGGTGCCATAGCCCACGCCCACGTCGAACAGGAGCCGCCGTTCGGGGTTGCGCGAATAGTTCACGATGCGCGATTTGAACACGGTGGCGTTGGGGATGCGGATGTGGTTGCCGTCATAGCTCAGCAAAATGGTCGCGCGGCTGGTCAGGCGGATGACCTTGCCCTCGTCGCCGCCGATCTCGATCGCGTCATTGGGGCGAAACGGCTGGCGGATCGACAGCATGATCGAGGCGATGAAATTCTCGACCGTGTCGCGCACGGCAAAGCCGATGGCCAGGCCGATGATCCCCGCCGCGCCCAGGATCGTCGACAACAGCGCCGTCGCGCCCAGGATATCCAGCGCCACCACCAGCCCGCCGATGGCAAAGGCCAGGCGGATCACCTGGCGATAGATGTCTGCGATAAAGGCGTTGGGGGCCAGCCGGTTCCAGGGGTTGCGCAGCCCGGCGATCAGCCAGCCCAGGCCGACGACCAGCAAAAAGGCCACCAGCGCCACCGCCAAAAGCGGCGCATAGTTCACCAGTTGCATCATCCGCGCGCGGAATCGCTCGACCGCCGGGTTCAGGCGTTGGGCCACGTCGGTGGTTTCCGTCACCTCGTTCTCGATGGCGACAACGCCTTCGACCCGGGCGGCGAGGTCGTTCAGCCGTGCGGCTTGCGCGGCTTCAAGCGTGGTGCCGCGCAGGGTGACGATGCCCGAAGACACCGTCACCGTCACATCCTCATACCCGTCAAGCTCGGCCAGGATATTGCGGATACGCACGGCGATGGCGGCGTCCTGCTCGGCGGTGTCGGTCACGTCGATGGTGCCGGTGGGCTGATCGGTGCTTTGCGCCAGGGCAGGCGCGGCAGGCAGAAGGGTAAGGCAGATCAAAAAAGCAAGGCGAAGGATCATTGGCGCGGTCCGGCGTAATGGCTGCATATGAAACTGACGCCACGCTAGGTGAAAACCGAGGCCATGCCCAGCGCTTCGATCCTGCGGTGAAATCGAGGCTTGATAAAGCCGACAAAAATAGTCATGAATAGCGACAGCCACCCCGCACAACCGGGCCAGCCGTGACACCGCAAGATGAAACGCAGCAACAGGATTTTGCGCATGACCCGGATATCCACCCCCGCACGGCGCCGCCGTGTCGACCCCGCCCCAGACCGATCGGATCTTTTTGCCCTGCTGCAGGACAGCCTTGTGCCGGATCTTCCCGCGCTTGAGGCGCTGCTGGATCGGATCGAACGGCTGGACGGGGGGCGGCGATGATCGAGCGGCAAAACTTCAGCCCCAGCCAGCCCGCCACCCTGCCGGAACATGACGCGCGCGACCTGACCGGCGCGGCAGGGCTGGCGCATATCACGCTGGATGGGCAGGTTTACGTGTTACGGATCACCCGCGCGGGCAAGCTGATCCTGACAAAATAGGGCACGGCGGGGCCGGTCGATCATTCAAGGATCTCGTCCGGCTCGACTCCCCACAGCGCCTGCTTTTCCGCCCAGCCGCGATAGCCCGCGACCGACAGCCGGCACCAGTCGGGCCCGCAATCGCCCAGCCGGGCGATCACGCCCAGCTCGAGCTGGGCGGTGACGGTTGCGGACGGATCGGGCCGGGCGCGCAGTTGCAGCATGTCCTGGTCGACGATCACCGTGCGCACACCGGACAGCAGCGAGTAATGCACCCAGCCCCCGGCGCCGTCATGGTCGCG
>JAASTF010000161.1 GCA_021767525.1 Paracoccaceae bacterium | reverse complement strand
GATCTTGACGGTCGATCCCTGCCGGAAATCGTCGGGCGTGAAAAAGAAGCCCCAGACAAGCCCGACAACCAGGCTGACAAGCGCCAGCAAGGAAATCCACGGCAGCACCTTGTCCGTGGTTTCGATGAACTTCTTGGGGTTCGCATATTGCCAGATCGACGCCATGATCCCTTCTCCTACAATTGCGGCGGCTGCGCGCAAGTCAAAACTGTGTCAGCGCAAGTTCACCCGCAATACCGCAGCCGAGGCAAAAGGCAAAAGCGCGATGGTGCCGCAGGTGATCCCCGCCAGCATCACCAGGGGCGTGGTATTGTCCATGCCCTCGGCCCCGCGCCGCGCCGCCTCGGCCCCGAAAATCAGCGTGGGCACGTAAAGCGGCAACACCAGCAGGCTCAACAGCAGCCCGCCCCGCTTCAGCCCCACGGTCAGCGCCGCGCCGAACGTGCCCACCACGCTCAGCGCCGGGGTGCCCAGCAAAAGCGACAGGATCAGCGGCACATAGCCCTGGGCCGGCAGGCTCAAAAGGATCCCCAGCACCGGCGCGGCCAAAACCAGCGGCAGCCCGGTGGTCAGCCAATGGGCCAGCGCCTTGACGCTCACGGCGGCCTCCATCGGCAGGGGCGACGTTGCCAGCAGGTCCAGGCTGCCATCCTCCCAATCCAGGGCAAAGATCCGGTCCAGCGACAAAAGACACGCCAAAAGCGCCCCCAGCCACAGGATACCCGGAGCGATCACCGACAGCCGCCCGGTTTCCGGCCCCACGCCAAAGGGCACCAGCACCACGACGATCAGGAAAAACGCCAGCCCCAGGCCAAAGCCGCCCCCGGCCCGCGTGCCAAGCCGCAGGTCGCGTATCAGCAGCGCCTTCACAGGAACGCCCCGTCAAAATCGTCGGCCGCGGGCGCGCGCGCGCGGAACTGGCCCACGTCCAGCACCCGTGCCTCTTCCAGCCCAAGGTCGATATGCGTGGCCAGCAGCGCCATGCCCCCCTGCCCCAGATGCGCCCGCACGGCGGCGGCGAACATCGCCACCGCGTCCACGTCCAGCGACACGGTCGGCTCGTCCATCACCCAGACGGGGCGGCCCGTCACCACCATCCGCGCCAGGCCCAGCCGCCGCTTCTGCCCCGCCGACAGGTTACCCGCCAGCCGGTCGGCCAAGGCGGCCAGTTCGAACGCAGCCAGCGCCGCATCGACCCGGTCGGTGGCAAAGACATCGGCCCAGAATATCAGGTTCTCGCGCACGCTCAGCGTGGCCTTGATCCCGTCGGCATGGCCGGCATAGGCCATCGCCTCGCGGTCAAGCCCCACGCGCCCGGCCAAGGGCGGCTGCAACCCCGCCACCGTGCGCAGCAGCGTCGTCTTGCCGATGCCGTTCGGTCCGCGCAGGATCAGCGCCTCGCCCGCCGCCACGGCAAAGCCCACGCCCTCCAGCACCGGCACTCCGCCGCGCGCAACGGCCAGATCTGTCACCACCAAGTCCATGCAGCCCGCTTACCCCATCCCCGCGCCAAGGCAAAGCGACAAGGCGGCGCAGCCTGCGCCCTGCTTCCTCTCTCCATAAATATCCCGGGGAGTGTGAGGGGCAGAGCCCTTCCCCACCGCGGCGCCGCGCAGCGGCGGCGCAAAACCTGCATCGCGCGGCACGCGCGATTCCACCGCGTCACCGGAAATCCTCGGGCTTCAGGCCATAACGCGCCAGCTTGTCGTAAAAGGTCTTGCGCGGCAGTTTCAGCCGCCGGGCGGCTTCGGTCGCGCGACCTTCGGCACGACGCAGCGCCTCGATCAAAAGCGAGCGTTCCACCTGCGCCATCTGCTCGGCCAGGCCCAGCCCGGTGTCGGGGTCGCGCTCGTCCGTGTCCAGCCCAAGGGCAAAACGCATGGCCGCGCTCATCAACGCGCGGGCATTGCCCGGCCAATCCTGCGCCATCAGCCCGGCGATCACCTCTTGCGTCACTTCGGGCGGGGTCAGGCCGGCCTGTTCGCTGGCTTGGGCCACGTAGTGGCGGAACAGCACTGGAATATCCTCGGGACGGTCCGACAGCGCCGGGATGCGCACCCGCATCACGTCCAGACGATAGAACAGGTCGGGGATCAGCGTGCCGCTGTCCACCGCGCGGGCCAGGTCGCCGCTGGCGCCCGCGATCACCCGCGCGCCCAGGCCCGCCTCGATCCGGTCCAGCGCGGCGAATTGCGTGTCGCGCGGCAGGTTGGCCAACTCGTCCAGGAACAGCGAGCCGCCCTCGGCCGCGGCGCAGGCCTGCAAAAAGCCCGCCCTGTCCAACCCAGCCGCGGCGCGTTTGACGAAAGGCCCCTTCGCCCGCGCCGAGCACAGATGCACGACCTCGGCCACTTTCGGGATACCGCTGCCCGGCGGGCCGGTCACAAGAACCTCGGTTTCGGCCTGGGCGGCCAGGCGTACCCGCGCGCGCAACGCTTCGGCCTGTTCAGACAGGCCATGCAGCATCCGCGCCGCCGCATCGCCGGTTTCCAGCCGTGCCTTCAGCCGGCGGTTTTCCAGAACCAGCGCGCGGGTCTGCAGCGCCCGTTCGATCACCGCCAGCAGATCGCTGGGCGGACAAGGCTTTTCCAGAAAGCCAAACGCGCCCTGGCCCATCGCGCGCACGGCCATCGGGATGTCGCCCTCGCCGGTCAGCAGGATGACCGGCAGTTCGGCGTCCATCTTGTGCGCATGATCAAGCAGGTGAAACCCGTCGCGCCCCGGCATGCGGATATCCGACAGCACGACACCGTCGAAATCCTGGCTCAGATGGTCCTTGGCCTCGATGAACGATCCGGCCTTGATCGGCGCCAGCTCGGCCAGTTCCAGCGTCTGGGCCAGCGCGTCGCGCACGGCCGCGTCGTCATCCACCACCAGCACCGCCCGGGTCATGCGGCCTGCTCCTCTTCGGTCCAGGGGTCCAGCTCGACGGTAAAGATCGCGCCCTCGGGGCCGTTTGTGCCGCGGATCTTGCCGCCAAAGCTTTGCACCAACCCGTACGAGATCGACAGGCCCAGCCCCATCCCCTGTGCCGCGCCGACCGCCTTGGTGGTGTAGAAGGGTTCGAACATGCGGTCGGGATCGGCGATGCCCGGGCCGGTGTCGCGAATCTCGACGCAAACCGGCGCGCCGGGATGCAGGGCGATGGCCAGCCGTTTCTCGGCGCTGTCGGCCATCGCGTCGGCGGCGTTGCCGATCAGGTTGACCATCACCTGCCCCAGCCGCACTTCGCCACCGCGCACCCAGATGGGCGTTTCGGGCGCGGTCCAGTCCAGCGCTATTCCGTCCTGGCGCAGGCGCGCGGCGCTCAGGTCGATGGCGCTGTCGATGACGGCGACGATATCGACACGCCCCATCGGCTCGCTTTCGTTGCGCACGAAGGCGCGCAGGTTGCGAATGATGCGGGCCATGCGGGCGGCAAGGTCGCTGATGCGGCGCAGGTTCTCGCCTGCGACCTGGGCCTTGCCGCGATCCAGAAAGGCGGTGCCGTTCTCGGCATATTGCTGGATCGCCATCAGCGGCTGGTTCAATTCGTGGCTGATGCCCGCGCTCATCTGGCCCAGGGCCGACAGCTTGCCCGCCTGCACCAGGTCGTCCTGCGCGCGCTTCAACGCGGCCTCGGCGGCGACGCGCTCGGCCACTTCGCGGCGCAGCTGGTCGTTCGCGGCGCTCAGCGCGCTGGTGCGCTCGGCCACGCGGGATTCCAGCCGCCGGTTGGCCTGGGCCAGAACGCGCCGCCGCCCCACCAGCCAGAACAGGATCGCCCCGAAGGCCAGCAGGATCGCCCCCAGCGAGGCCGCCTGCAACGCGGCCAGACGCCGAGCCGGGCCTACGTCGATCAGCGCCTGGGCGGTCATGCCGATCACCGGCAACTCGCGCGACAGGTGCAGCGCACGCGGCGGCACATAGGGCGACCAATCCTCGATCCAGATCCTGTGCGGGCCGACGCGACGGGTGGCGAATTCCGTGGGCTCTCCACCCGGCGGGCGCAGCCCCGCGGCGCCCTGCCGCCAGAACAGCAATTCCGAGCGGTTGGTGATGAACACCTGGCCCGCGCGATCGGTGAAAAACACCGCCGGACGCGCACCGCGCCATTCGGCCTCGACCCGGTCGATATTGGCCACGACCACCAGCGCGCCACGCACCGCGCCGGTCGCATCAAAGCGCGGCGCGGCAAAGTAATAGGCGCGCCGCCCGGTGCGCGCGTTCAGGCCGTGCTCTTCCCCCAGCGCGCCCTGCATCGCGCGGCGAAACATGGCCCGGTCCGACAGATCGCCGGGTTCGGTATCGTTGGCAGCACTGACGACGCCCCCGCCCGCATCGACCAGCAGCACATCCAGCGCCCCGGTCTTGTCGGCCGCGCGCAGCAGCTGCGCGCGCGGGTCGGGCCCGTCCAGCGCGGGATGGTCGGCCACCAGAACCGCCATTTGCTGATACAATTGCAATTGCCCGGTCAGGCGGTCGGCGGCCAGCGTCAGGTCGGCCTGGCCCCGCTGCGCCAGCTGATCCAGCGCCTGGCGATAGCCATAGGACCACACCGCCGCCGTCATCAGGGCGACGAGGGCCAAAAACCCGGCCAGGGCGGCAATCAGGGATGCGGCGCGGCGTGTCATACCCTTGTCTTTACCCTTGCGCCCCGCGCCTTGGCCAGAGCGGATGCCGCCTGCGTCAGATCGGCAAGGCGGTGGTCGACTTGATTTCCTCCATCGACAAAAGCGCGGTGACGTTGTGCACCTTCACCTCGGAAATCAGGGCCTGGTAAAAGGCGTCATAGGTGCGCGCATTGGCCACCCGCACCTTGAGGATATAGTCGATATCGCCGGCCAGCCGGTGCGCCTCGAGCACCTCGGGGCGGTTTTGCAGCGCGCGCAGGAAATCGGCCTGCCACGAGGCATCGTGTTCAGAGGTGCGGATCAGCACAAAAAAACAGGCGTCAAAGCCCAGCTTTTCCGGGTCCAGGATCACCGTTTGCGGGCCCATCACCCCAGCCTCGCGCATCTTGCGGATACGGTTCCACACCGGCGTCTTGCTCGAGCCGACCTGCCGGGCGATCTCGTCCAGCGACTGGCCCGAATCCTGCTGCAATGCGCGCAGGATCTTTTTGTCGGTGTCATCCAGACGCAGGGTCATGGCCAGCTCCTTTTTCATGGCGATTCGTCATCTTGCCGTGCAAAACCGTGTAATCCGGTGACTTCCCTATTGATAGGGGAACCATGTTCTGCATATACCGCCCAGACCCGGGGTTGAACAGAATATTTTTCCACCCTGACCCACGAAACCGCGACGCCGTGTCACGCGAAAAATGGCATGACCGGGCAGAATAATGTTTGCGCACAAACATTTTTCTGCCACCCTGATGGCAGCATTTGCCGCGATCTGATATGGATCAAAGCTAAGCCATAAATACCTGTTTAGCCCGCTGCTGAAGCAATGAACGAGATGAGTGCCGTGACAGACGCCGCAACCGCCCCCACGCCCAAAACCCCCGCCCTGCCCGACGCGCAGACCGTAACGCAGGTCAAGCACTGGACCGACCGGCTGTTTTCGTTCCGCTGCACCCGGCCCGCCAGCTTGCGCTTCCGCTCGGGCGAGTTCGTGATGATCGGGCTGATGGGCGACAACGGCAAGCCGCTGCTGCGGGCCTATTCCATCGCCTCGCCCAGCTGGGACGAAGAGTTGGAGTTCTACTCGATCAAGGTTGAGGACGGTCCGCTGACCAGCAAGCTGCAACACATCCAGCCCGGCGACCAGATCATCCTGCGCCCCAAGCCCGTGGGCACGCTGGTGCATGACGCGCTGCTGCCCGGTAAGCGGATCTGGTTCTTTGCCACCGGCACCGGGTTCGCGCCTTTCGCATCGCTGTTGCGCGACCCGCAAACCTATACCGATTACGATGAGGTCATCATCACCCATACCTGCCGCGAGGTGGGCGAGCTGACCTATGGCGCCGAGCTGATCGAGAGCATCCGCAACGATGAGTTGCTGGCCGAACTGATCGGCGAAGGCTTTGCCGACAAGCTGCGCTATTACCCCACCACAACCCGCGAAGAGAGCCCCAAGATGGGCCGCATCACCGACCTGATGCGCAAGGGCGAGGTGTTCGAGGATCTGGGCGTCGCGCCGCTGAGCCCGGAAACCGACCGCGCGATGGTCTGCGGAAACCTGGCCTTTAACCTGGAAATCAAGGAAATGCTGGAAGAATACGGGCTTGAGGAAGGCGCCAATTCCAAGCCCGCGCATTACGTCGTGGAAAAGGCGTTCCTGGACTGATCCGGGGCGTCGCCCGACCGCGCGATGAAAAAGGGCCGCCCGGATGGGGCGGCCCTTGGTCTTTGCGGTAAAGGCGGAACGCTTACATGCCCAGGGCTTCGCGCACCTGGGTCAGGATGTTCTGCAACGCCTCGGGGTTTTCCTGCGCCTGCTCCAGCGCGGTCTTCAAAAGCCCCTTCTGCATTTCGCCGATCGACGAGTTGTCGATCATCTCGGCCACGCGTTCCATGTCGAAACCATCGACCGTCAGCAGTTCCTCGGCGGTGCTTTCTGCTGTGTCGGTCGCGGCCTCCATCTCGCTGCCGGCCTCGGCGGCCGCATCGCCGGCCTGCTCGACCTCGTCGGTAGCGCTTTCGACAGCGTCGCCCGTGGCCGCGGCCGCGTCGCCTGCGGTTTCGGTCGCGGTTTCGACGCTTTCCTCGACGGTGTCGGCCGCGGCTTCGGCTGCGGTATCCGCGGTGCCGCCAGCGGCTTCTGCCGCGTCTTCAGTGGCTTGAACGGCGTCGCTGGCGGCCTCTTCCATCGCTTGCGCCGCGTCGCTCGCGGCCTGTTCGGTCGCCTGTGCGGCGTCGCTGGCGGCCTCTTCCGTCGCTTGCGCGGCGTCGCTCGCAGCCTCTTCGGTCGCCTGTGCCGCGTCGCTGGCGGCCTCTTCCGTC
>JAASTF010000160.1 GCA_021767525.1 Paracoccaceae bacterium | reverse complement strand
GCTTGCGCGCGCGCCCGTCTGCGCGTATGGCGGGCGGGATATTCAGCAAACAGGAGGCCGACATGGCGTTCAGCGTATTCATCGATGGCGAGGCAGGAACCACGGGTCTTCAGATCCGCGAGCGCCTGATCGCGCGCGATGACATCACGCTGATCCAGGTCCCGCACGCGGCGCGCAAGGACGCAGGCGCGCGGGGCGAGGCGTTTGCCAAGGCCGATGTCGCGATCCTGTGCCTGCCCGACGACGCCGCACGCGAAGCGGTGGAACTGGCCAAACCGCATGGCACGCGGATCATCGACGCCTCGACCGCGCATCGGGTCAATCCCGATTGGGTCTTCGGCTTCGTCGAACTGGACGCAGCACAGCGCGACCGCATCGCGCAGGCGCAATACGTGTCGAATCCGGGCTGCTATTCCACTGGCGCGATTGCGCTGCTGCACCCGCTGGTCGCGGCAGGCATGTTGGCGGCGGATGCGCCGATCACGATCAATGCGGTGTCGGGCTATACCGGCGGCGGCAAGGCCCTGATCGCCGAGTTCGAGGACGGCACCGCGCCCGATCACTTCGTCTATGGGCTGAACCACACGCACAAGCACATCCCCGAAATCGTGCGCAGCGCGGGGTTGGAGCGTCTGCCGATCTTCGTGCCGTCCGTCGGTAAATATGCCCAGGGCATGGTCGTGCAGATCCCGCTGCACCTGCCTGCCGGACAGACGGCGGCGGATTTGGAAAATTGCCTGCGCGCGCATTACGCGGGCCAGCGGTTCGTGCAGGTCGTGTCGCCCGACGCCATCGGCCCGCGTGTCGACCCGCAGCGCCTGAACGGCACCAACCGGATGGAACTGACCGTGCACCCCAGCCCCGAAGGCGACCGGGTGGTGCTGCTGGCGACGCTCGACAACCTGGGCAAGGGTGCCTCGGGCGCGGCGGTTCAGAACCTTAACATCATGCTGGGCACCGACGAGGGCGCGGGGCTGACCGGCTAAGCGACAGGGCCGACGCCGATCAACGAAAAAACCCGCGCGGTTTCGGCATGAAACCGCGCGGGTTCTGTATATTTAGCCTGCGCTTAAATATATCTCAGGCGCGATGCGCGCCGTCCGCCAGCCCGCGCACGAAATCCAGGATCTGCTCGACCGGCTTGCCGCTGGCGATCTCGCTCACGATGGCCGAGCCCACGACGCAACCATCCGCCACGCCCGCGATTGCCTGCGCGGTTTCGGGCGATTTGATGCCAAAACCCACGACCACGGGCAGATCGGTTTGCGATTTGATCCGCGCAACCTCGGGCGCGACGGTGTCGGCCTGCGCCTCGGCCGCGCCGGTGATGCCGGTGATCGACACGTAATAGACAAAGCCGCTGGTGTTCTCCAATACCTTGGGCAGTCGCTTGTCATCGGTGGTGGGCGTCGCCAGGCGAATAAAGTTGATGCCAGCCTTGGCGGCGGGAATGCACAGCTCGTCATCCTCTTCGGGCGGCAGGTCGACCACGATCAACCCGTCGATGCCCGCAGCCGTGGCGTCCGCCAAGAAATTGTCGACCCCGCGCGAATAGATGGGGTTGTAGTAACCCATTAGAACGATTGGCGTTTCCTGATCGTCCTTGCGGAACTCGGTCACCATGTCCAGCGTCTTTTGCAGGGTCTGCCCACCCGCCAGCGCGCGCTGGCCGGCCAGCTGGATCGTCGGGCCATCGGCCATCGGATCGGTAAAGGGCATGCCCAGCTCGATCACGTCGACGCCCGCGGCCGGCAGCCCCTTCATCACCGCAAGCGAGCGGTCGTAGTCAGGATCGCCCCCCATGATATAGGCGACAAAACCTTTGCGCCCCTCGGCGCGCAGCTTGGCGAATGTATCGTCGATCCGGGTCATGGGGTGGTGTCCTTATCAATGGTCCGGCCCCATGTGCCGCGTGCGGGCGGGAAAATCAATGCCCCGCGCGCCTGTGGTTTCTCTGTCGCCTTGCGCCCGTGACCCGCGCGCACTAGAAGCGCGGCAACATCGCACCAAGGAGGCCGCAATGGGGTTCAAGATGGGGATCGTGGGTCTGCCCAACGTGGGCAAGTCGACCCTGTTCAACGCGCTGACGAAAACCGCCGCGGCGCAGGCGGCGAATTTCCCGTTCTGCACGATCGAGCCCAATGTGGGCGAGGTGAACGTGCCCGACGCACGGCTGGACAAGCTGGCCGAGATCGCCAAGTCGGCCAACATCATCCCGACGCGGATGACATTCGTGGACATCGCCGGTCTGGTGAAGGGCGCCAGCAAGGGCGAGGGGCTGGGCAACCAGTTCCTGGCCAATATTCGCGAGGTCGACGCGATTGCCCACGTGCTGCGCTGTTTCGAAGATGGTGACGTGACCCATGTCGAAGGGCGCGTCGACCCGGTGGCCGATGCCGAGGTGATCGAAACCGAATTGATGCTGGCCGACCTGGAAAGCATCGAAAAGCGCCGCGCGGGCCTGGTGCGCAAGCTGAAGGGCAACGACAAAGAGGCGCAGCAGCAGGACCGCCTGTTGGCTCGCGCGCAAGAGGTGTTGGAAAACGGCCAGCCCGCCCGCGTGGTCGAGGTGGATGCCGAGGATGCCAAGGCGTGGAAAATGCTGCAACTGCTGACCACCAAGCCGGTTCTGTATGTCTGCAACGTCGCCGAAGAGGATGCCGCCAGCGGCAACGCGCACTCGGCCGCCGTCGCAGAAATGGCGGCCGCGCAAGGCAACAGCCACGTCATCATCTCGGCCCGGATCGAGGAAGAGATCAGCCAGCTGGATGCCGACGAGGCCGAGATGTTCCTGAGCGAAATGGGGCTTGAGGAACCGGGGCTGGATCGCCTGATCCGCGCCGGGTACGAGTTGCTGCACCTGGAAACCTATTTCACCGTGGGCCCGAAAGAGGCCCGCGCCTGGACGATCCGCCAGGGCACCGCGGCGCCGCAGGCGGCAGGTGTCATTCACGGCGATTTCGAAAAGGGTTTCATCCGCGCCGAAACCATCGCTTATGACGATTTCGTGGGCTGCGGCGGCGAGCAGGCGGCCAAAGAGGCCGGGAAAATGCGCGCCGAGGGCAAGGGATACATCGTCAAGGATGGCGATGTGATGCATTTCCTGTTCAACACCTGATTTGCGAAAATTAACTGTTTTTCGGCGAAAATCGGCCTGAAACCGTGCAATTTTGCGGTTTTCAGGGCCGGTTCGATCCGGCTGGCGCGCAGAAATTCCGCATAATCGTGCAGATAGAACACGGTTGATCGCTTTTTTGGCGAATTTCTGCGGTCGTGGCGGGCAGGGCGGTTTTCAAGTCAAGGCAGTTATGCGTATAAAGAAGGGGACACGGACCTTCCGCGTCACAGTAATGGATGTTGGAGAGACACTATGAAAAAGTTCACCATCGCAGCCGCTGCCGCCCTGGCGCTGGCTTCGGCAGCACCGGCAATCGCTGATCAGAAAACCTCGGACGACCCGTTCGTTTCGACGCAGGGCAGCCTACCCATGGGCGCCATCGGCGTCGGTGGCGGCCTGGCTATCGCGACCATCGTGGTTGCAGCCGTTGCAGTCGCATCGGGCGGCGACTCGTAAGTCGTTTTCCAGGCAACCGAACAAGGAAAAGGCGCGGTGCCTGGCACCGCGCCTTTTTCTGTTTTCGTGTCTTTATGGCCTTGTGCGCGGCCGGATCGCCCGCCTAGCGGCGCAGGGTTTGTAGCAGCAGGTATCCGGGCGTACTGCCCACCCATTGCCGCGCGCTGACAGAGCGACCGCGCGTATCCACAAGGTAGGTGTTCGTGATCTCGCGCCCCTCTGCGCGGCAAGTTTCGGTGACTGCCCGGGCACTGGTGTCCAGCATCCCGGCCTTGACGGGCACCGATTTGCCGGGTGTGACCGTGCAGGCAAACCGGATTTCGACGGTCTGATCCTCGCCATTCAGAAAGCGCATCACCCGCGTGCCCTGGCCGGCACGGCGCCCGCTGATCAGCGGAGCGACCTGCGAGATATCCGACGACATCAGATCGCCGCCAAGGCCGCGTGTCGCCGTGATGATGCCGTTGCGCATCGTGACCGAACGCCGGTCGGCGCTGCCGAAGGTTTCGTAGCCGCCATTCTGTTCCAGCTGCAGCATGATCGCCCAGGCCTTGCTGGTTTCATTGGTCACCAATTCGACAGGGCCTTGCGTCTGCGCCAGCGCCTGGGCGACGCCCGCCTGTGTCGGCGGCGTGGCCTGCGCCTTGCGCGTGGCGAGCACCTGCTTGACCGTGTCGATCGAGGCGATCGGCCGGTTCGGATCGTTGCCACAGGCGGCCAGCATCGTGGCCGCGCATAGCGTCACAGCGGCCAACCGTGCCGTTCGTGCAAATCTCATCGCCACACGCGCCCCCATTCCTGCGTCAATTCCGGGCTGTGATAGTCGCGCACACGGCCATACAGACGGTCGCGCACGTTCAACCGCGCGCCGCCGTCACGCGTCAGCGACTGGATCGTGATCGTGTTGGTGTTGCGCGTAGGGGTGCCCAGCAGCGACTGCACCGGAATGGTCAGGCGAATGCCCTTGTCGAACGAGCCTTCGCCGAAATCGTCGAACGGCACGTCGGTAAAGGTGGCATAGGCCCCGACGCGCCAGCCGTTGTCGAATTCGCGGTCCAGCGCGACGGTCGCGCCATAATCGCCCGCCAGGTACCGGCCGACATCGAGTTGGCCGTGGAACCCGTTGCCGAAATCGTAATAGGCCGACAGGTGGCCGGTGACCGTGTCGTAATCGCGCAGGCCGAATTGCTGGTCGAAATCGCGCTGCTTGACCCAGTTCAGCTCGGCCCCCAGGGCAAGGCGGCTGTCGACCGGTTTCCACAGCAACTCGCCCGAGACGCCGGCATACATCTGTTCGAGGTAGCCAAGGGTGACGCGGCTGTACATGTCCTTGCCCGGGCGGCCGTAAGCGCTGAGCGTCAGGTGCTCGATCGCGGGGTCGCCCTGCCGCGAATACTCGGCATAATCGGTGCGCACGCGCGGCAGATCCGACGGGATCGGGCGGATCACCGAGTCGAGGTTGCCGGCCAGCTTTTTGGTGATCGCGCCGGACAGTTCGATACCCGGCGACAGCTTGTAGGTCGCTTGCAGGCGCAGGCCGACATCGGCGCGCACGGGGTTGTCGGGGTCGAACACCGACAGCGCCAGGTAGGGCTGCAAACCCCAGGTCAGTTCGGGATAGATGCCGCTCTCGGCCCGGGGTGCCAGGCGGTAGCCGTCGGTCACGCTGGTGCGTGCCAGCAGCGCCTCGGCCGGGGCGTTTTCCAGCTGCTCCAGGTCGCTGCGCCGGAAGGTCACCGCCGACATCGCCATGCCATTGACCACCGGCACGATCCGCAACGTCTCGACCGAGCCGGGCAAGATGCGCGTCATGACGCGCGCGGCGCGGCCAAGGGCTTGGGGTTCGTTCATGTAGATGCGGTTGCGCAGGCGCAACGTGGCGCTTTGGCCGTCAAGCGTCAGCCCTTCATAGTTCAGGCCCTCGCGCTCTAGCCCGGTTTGCAGACGCGCCCGGATATCCGGCTGTGCCGAGGGATCGGTCGTCCAGCCAAAGTCGCGGCGCTCGGCCATGCTGCGCGGGCGGACGGGCGTCGGGGCTTGCTCGGCCCCGCCCGGCACTGCCGAGTTGCGCACGTTGCTGAGCAGCGTGAAAGAGGCGCCCACCTCGCTGCCGTATAGCGAATACAGCGAAACCTGGAGGTTGTCGGACAGCATGTAATCGACACCGAAATTCCACGAAGACTTCCGCTCGACGATGCCGCTGCGGACCTCTTGGGTATAGGCGTCGGACGAGTATTCCGCCTTCAGGGTCAGGCGGTCTGTCGGGCTCCAGGCGATGCCGCCAAAGGGCGCGACATCGCCCCGAAACCAGCGATCATAGGTCGGAATCCCGCCTTCGCCGATCAACCCGGTGGGGCGCGTCCCAAGGCTGCCGATGGCGCCATAGCTGCCCAACCGCCCCCATCCCAGGCCGCCTGTCACGCGCAGGGTCGGGGTCAGCGATTTGCTGGCAACGATGTATTCGCCGCCGTAAAGGCCGGTGCCGATGAAATCCTGCAGGCCGATCGCCACCGCGGGGCGATAGCGGGTTTCGTCCAGGATGCGATAGCGCAGGTCGAAACTGCGGTCGTAATACGTGTTCGGGTTCACACCCGGAGGCAGCGGCACCAGCGGGTTATAGCCGCCGTCAACATTGTAGCCCGGCACCAGCAGCCCCTCGATCGCGGCATAGCGAAAGCTGCCGCTCAGCCTTGGGGTGATCTGAAAGCTCAGGGTCGTGCGGGTGGTGCCGGCCCAGTGCGAAATCGTGGTTGCCAGCTCGGCGTCCGGCGCGCTGTCGGCGGTCGGCATCTCGATCAGCGAAGGGGTGCCGAACAGCCCGTAGGTGGGCCGCATCGCACCGTCGTCATTCGCCCGCGTCGGGCCAGAGGCCCCGACCCCCGCCACCAGCACGGCACCCAAGGCGACAGGCCGCATCGTGCGAAAAGCTGAGGAAACGAAGGGAAACGCCATGGGCAAAGCCGTCTTTTCAGTTTCGGGTGACCCCTGAGTAGGTGAATTCGCAAGCCCTGTCCATGAAGCAGGCGGCCTGTGGCGGGCATCGGCCGCACGCCGCGTGAGTTTTGCCACATTCCCGCGGAAAGCAGCATTCGCGCAGTCGGGAAATTTCTGCTTGTCCCTGCTGTGCACGATGGATAAACCCGTCGGCGGAGACGTGGCCGAGTGGTCGAAGGCGCTCCCCTGCTAAGGGAGTAGGCGGGAAACCGTCTCGAGGGTTCGAATCCCTTCGTCTCCGCCATTTTCCCCTGCGAAAGCGTTCTGCCGATCCGGCTGCGTCAGGATTTTGCCATTATGTTGGAGGAATATCCTTGGTTCCGGCGGGATAGGCCGCACCGTTTTTAGGGTGTCACCTTCCAGGCGGCCGAGGCGCTGTTGGCGCTGGCGGGGCG
>JAASTF010000159.1 GCA_021767525.1 Paracoccaceae bacterium | reverse complement strand
TGTTCCCCGACGATCTGGAACGGATCATGGAAAACGTCATGCGCGCGATGGACCGCGTTCCGGCGGCTGCCGAAGCAGGCGTGAAACGGGTGATCAACGGTCCGATGATCTGGTCGCCCGACAGTAACGTGATCCTCGGCCCAGTGCCGGAGCTGCGCAATTACTTCATGTGCGGCGGCATCATCCCCGGCTTCAGCCAGTCGGCGGGGATGGGGCTGATGGTGGCGCAGTGGATCGTCGAAGGGGAAATGCAATACGACATGTTCCCCTGGGATATCGCGCGTTTCGGCCTGTGGGCCAACAACCGCGATTTCGTCAAGGCCAAGGTGCGCGATGTCTACGCCCACCGTTTCGCCATCCACTACCCGGGCGAAGAACGCGCCGCCGGCCGCCCCTTGCGCACCCGTCCTGCCTATCAGGCGCAGCGGGATATGGGCGCGGTGATGGGGCTGAACTATGGTTGGGAGCACCCGCTTTATTTCGATGCCGATACGCCAGACAGCGCCGGTTTCACCCGCCAACCCTGGTGGAACAGCGTGGGCCGCGAGGCGCGGATGCTGCGCGACGCGGCGGGCATCATCGACATCTCGAACTTCGCGAAATACCGGGTGCAGGGGCCGAGGGCCGAGGATTGGCTGAACGCCGTTTTCGCCAACCGCATGCCCCGCGCGGTGGGCCGGTCCTGCCTGACGCCGCTGATCGGCAAGCGCGGCGGCATCGCCGGCGACGCCACGGTAACGCGCCTGGCCGAGGATGATTTTTTCGTGGTCAGTTCAGGCATGGCCGAACGCTATCACAGCCGCTTTTTCCAGGCCGTGCCGCTGCCCGAGGGCACAAGTTTCACCAGCGTCACCGACACGATGTGCGGCTTCAACGTGGCCGGCCCCAAATCGCGCGAGTTGCTGCAACGGCTGACCAATACCTCGCTCGCCACGCCCGATTTCCCCTTCATGCGCTCGCAGCGCATCACCGTGGCCGGCATCGACGTGGTCGCCCTGCGCGTCAGTTTCACTGGCGATCTGGGGTGGGAGCTGCATTGCGACCAGTCCGACCAGCTGGCGCTTTATACTGCGCTGCTCGATGCGGGCCGCGATCTGGGCGCAGGCCCGGTGGGCAGCCGCGCGCTGATGAGCCTGCGCATCGAAAAGGGTTACGGCAGCTGGGGCCGCGAATACAGCCCCGAATACTGGCCGCAAGAGGTGGGGCTTGAGCGGCTGGTCAAGCTGGACAAGGGTTTCCTGAACAAATCCGCGGTCGAGGCGGCGATGGCCAAGCCCGCCCGCGAAACCCTAGTCCTGCTGGAACTCGACCACGACGCGGTGACCGCCAGCAATGCCGACGCCACGGGCGGCGAGCCGATTTTCAAGAACGGGCAAGGCATCGGGCGCGTCAGCTCGGGCGCCTATGGCTATTCGGTCGGCAAATCGCTGGCGCTGGGCTTCGTCAAAGGCGCCCGACCCGGTGACCGGGTTCAGGTCATGCTGCTGGGCCGTCCGCACGGCGCCACCATCCTGCAAAACCCACCCTTCGATCCGCAGGGCGAAAGACTGCGCGCGTAACCCCCGGGCGCCTGTTTCCTCTCTCCAAAAATATCCTGGGGGTTTGGGGGCAAAGCCCCCAACAGAACTAAAGTGTGTGGCGCAGCCACGCCGCCGGATCGCGTCTACTCTTCGCGCCCGGCAGCTTTCAGGCGGGCGTGCAGCTGCGCCGCCTCGGGCGCGCCGGCCTCCAGCGCAAAGACATAGGCATGGGTCAGGTAAAACCACGCGGCCTCCAACTCGTTGGCGGTGTCGCCGGCCTCGGTGTAAAGGCCCATCAGCGCCGCGCGGTCGTCGCGTGCGTGTGCCGCCAGCAGGCGCGCGTCAAGGTCGTTCATTCCGCCGCGCGGGCGCTAGCTCTGTGCGCCTCGATCTTTGCGGCCACCCAGTCGTGAAAGCAATGGGTGGGCCCGTCCATCGCCGGGCTGAACCGCCCGCCATCGAACAGCGGTGCGTGGCGGCCGCGCTGCATCCCTTCGACCACGAAAATGTCTTCCTCGAACACCGTTTTCCACAGCTGCGTGTTGCGCGCGCGCATCCCTTCGTGGGTATCGGGCTGCGTGTAATACAGGTGAACGTTCTCGACCGTTCTTTCCGGTCCTTGCGGCACCAGGATGATGGCGAAGGCATGGTCGCGATGGACACCCAGCAGCACGTTGGGATAGACCGCCAGGTATTCCGCCGCCGTATCCCATTTGTCGCTCAGCCCGTCGAAATCCGGAAAGCTCTTCCCGGTTTCGTCGCGCAGCTGGCGATAGACCAGCGTGCCCTGGCCCGAATACTCGCCCTGTTTCTCGATGTTGTAATGGTCTTCCAGCCGGGAATAGCTGTTCAGCCCGGGATGCACCCAGGGCAGGTGATAGCTTTCGCAGTAATTCTCGACCGCCAGTTTCCAGTTGCTCGCCACTTCCAGCTGGAACCGGCTGTCAGCGCCGCCGTGATACAACGGCTTGTCGAATTCGCGCCAGCGGTCCAACACATCGGCCATCGCCACGTCAAAGGCCGGCGCGTCGCCGCTGACATTGATCCAGACCACATCGAACCAGACGTGGCTGCGGATTTCGACCAGGCCCAACTCGGATCGGTTGACCGCCGCGTGGGTGTTCTGCCCCGGGCCGCCCACATGCGGCGTGCTGACCAGCCGGCCATCGGTGGCATAGCACCAGGAATGATAGGGGCAGCGGATCGCGCCCTCGATCTTGCGCGGCTCTTCGACCAGGATCATGCCGCGATGGCGGCAGGTGTTCTGAAAGACACGCACGGCGCCTTCCTTGTCGCGCAACAAGAGCAGGGGCATCCCAAGGAAATCGATCGGCACCGCATCGCCCGGCTGCGGCACGTCCGCGGCCACGGCCAACCCCGCCCATTGCGAGAAAAGCAGCGCCTGGCGTTCTTCGTCATAGACGGTGGGATCGATGTAATGGGCATTGGGCAAGCCGTTGGCCTGCTCGACCGAGCGGCGAACCGTATCAAGCTGCGTCAAGATCATCGGCGCCTCCTGCAATGCAATGTGCAAGAAAGATACGGCGCGCGTGGCCTCGGCTATAGCTTGGTTGCGACCTGGTAATGTCGCAAAAGGCTGGGTTCAGGCCAGCGGTTCGTCGACGCGCAGCAGGCGCAGGTGGTGGGCCAGCAGCGCCTCGGCCTGGCAATAGCCCGCGTTGCGCGCCGTCTGCAGGATCGCGCGGGTGTTCTTGCCCAGGTGTTCATAGACCATGCGCGAAAAGCGCCGCCCGGCCGGCTGGCTGCGCACGGCGCGCGCAGCGTAGCCTTCGTAGAAATTGTTTTCGTACGAGGCGACCGGGGCAAGAAAGTTGTAAGTCGCCGTCTTGCCGCCACGGCGGGAGATTAGCATCGAAATCCCGTCATCCTGGCGCAGTACAATCCCGCGGAAATCGCGCTGGATCAGCGGTGTCACCGGCAGGCCCTGCTGGCGCAGCGCCTCGCGCGGCTCGACCCCGCGTACAAAGGTTTGCCCGTCGCGGCGCGACACCAGGATCAGGCCCTGCACAAAGCGCGTCTCGTCCATGAAGCCGCGCCGCGAAAAGCGGTAAAAACCCGATGGAAACAGGCTTTCCGACACCAGCGTCGCCTCGGGGCCCAGCCAATCGCGCAAGAAGGGATGGGTCAGCACATCCAGCGTTTCGTCGCGCAATTCCACAAGCGGGGTCAGAAGAACGCGGGCATCCACGTCGAAAAATGTGCAGATCCGATCAAGGATATCGGGCCGGGGAAAGCTTTCGCCCGACAGGTAGCGATTGAACTGCGTGCGGTTTACGCCCAGCTTGCGGCATAGCGCGGTCACCGATGGATAATCGGCGGCCAGCAGCCGCAGGTTCTGGCCGAAGACGCTGCGCAACTCGGCCGGTGAGCGAGATTGAGCCTTGCCCTTCATCCTGTTGCCTGACACCGTTTTTTCCCCGTTAACAGTGTCGCACAGCCTGAGGTATAGTTCCACACCACTAAATCGAATTTTGATGCGAAAGCGTGACGCACTTGACGCTACTTGGCGTCAGTTGAAATGCAATTTGTCACAAATGCAGTCAGTTCGGTGCGGCCTTTACCATATTCTGCCGCAGCTTGTTTCGCCAATATACGGAGGTTGGGGAAGACTACAGGGGAATGACCAATGTATGGGGTAGTGCTTTGGTGCTCGGCTGATTGCCGAAAGTCCGTCATATGGTGTGAAGACCACGGTGATCTTGCCTTTTTTCAGGCGCAAGAGGGGCCCGCTCCGCGGCTTGAGGCGGGCGACCTTGTCAAGTTCCGCTCGGTACAAACGCGTCGCATGCGCATCGCGCACGACCTGGTTCTGGTCGAGCAAGAGCGGTTTCGCGATCTGCCGGACAACCTGAAAGCGGCGGGCGAACAGGCAGAAAGCCGCGCCGCGACCGGCGCAAAGGTTCTGAGCTTTTCGAAAACCCGGGGCCAAGCGGGGCCAGTTGCACCGCTTCAGCCGAAACGCCTTTCGGCGATGTGATAGAAACCTGGCGCGGCGCGTCTCAGGCGCCGCGCGACAGGGCCGCCACGCCCGTGCGCGCCACTTCCAAAAGACCCAGCGGGCGCATCAGGTCGGCAAAGGCGTCAATTTTTTCCGGCGTGCCGGTAATCTCGAAAACGAAGCTTTCCAGCGTGCTGTCGACCACGTTCGCGCGGAAGATATCGGCCAGGCGCAGCGCCTCGACCCGTTTGTCGCCTTCGCCCGCGACCTTGAGCAGCGCCAGTTCGCGTTCCACGCTGGGCCCTTCGACGGTCAGATCATGCACCTCGTGCACGGGCACGATGCGGCCCAGCTGCGCCTTGATTTGTTCAATCACCTGCGGCGTGCCGGTGGTGACAACGGTGATGCGGCTTAGGCCACCGGCATGGTCGACCTCGGCCACGGTCAGGCTTTCGATGTTGTAGCCCCGGGCCGAAAACAGCCCGATCACCCGCGCCAGCACGCCCGCCTCGTTATCGACGATCACCGCCAATGTGTGGCGTTCCTGCGTGTCGGAAAAGTTCGGACGCAGGTTATAGGCCGAATGCTTGGACGAGCCTTTTTTGATTTTCAGTGCGGACATGATGGATATCCCTCGCTTCGGTCCGCAGCCGGACCTTTTGTCTTGGACCGGGTCGGCTTTTTCCAACAAAAGCCGACCCGATTTCTTGTTTCAAGAAATCGGCGCCTTACACCAGCACCGCGCCCGAACTGCCGATGGCGTCCTTGGTGCTGGCCTCGCCCAGCAGCATCTTGTTGTGCGGCTCGCCCGACGGGATCATGGGGAAGCAGTTTTCGTGCTTTTCCACCAGGCAATCGAAGATCACCGGCCCGTCGTGCTTGATCATCTCCATGATCGCGTCGTCCAGGTCGGCCGGGTCCTTGCACAGGATGCCCTTGGCGCCGAACGCCTCGGCCAGCTTGACGAAATCGGGCAATGCCTCGGACCAGCTGTGCGAATACCGCTCGCCATGCAGCAATTCCTGCCACTGGCGCACCATCCCCAGCCTTTCGTTGTTCAGGATGAATTGCTTGACCGGCAGGCGGAACTGCACCGCGGTGCCCATTTCCTGCATGTTCATCAGCCAGCTGGCCTCGCCCGCGACGTTGATCACCAGTGCATCCGGGTGCGCCATCTGCACGCCGATCGACGCCGGAAAGCCATAGCCCATCGTGCCCAAGCCACCGCTGGTCATCCAGCGGTTGGGATCTTCGAACCCCATGTATTGTGCAGCCCACATCTGGTGCTGGCCCACCTCGGTGCAGATATAGCGGTCATGCCCCTTGGTCAGCTCTTCCAGCCGCGCCAGCGCGTATTGCGGCTTGATCGTCGGGCCGTCCTGCTTGAACGACAGGCAATCGACCTTGCGCCATTCGTCGATCTGTTTCCACCACTTGGCCAGTGCCTCGCGGTTGGTCTTGCGCCCGCGCGCTTTCCAGACCTTCAGCAGATCTTCCAGCACATGGCCCACATCGCCGACGATGGGAATGTCGACCCGGATCACCTTGTTGATCGAGCTGGGGTCGATGTCGATATGGGCCTTTTTCGACTTGGGGCTGAAGGCGTCGATGCGGCCGGTGATCCGGTCGTCGAACCGGGCGCCGATGTTGATCATCAGATCACAGTCGTGCATCGCCATGTTGGCCTCGTAAAGGCCGTGCATCCCCAGCATCCCCAGCCACTTGTCGCCCGAGGCCGGATAAGCGCCAAGGCCCATCAGCGTCGAGGTGATGGGAAAGCCCGTGGCCTCGACCAGCTCGCGCAGCAGCTGGCTGGCGCCGGGGCCCGAGTTGATCACGCCGCCGCCGGTGTAAAAGATCGGTCGCTTCGCCGTTTCCAGCGCCTCGGCCAGCTCGGTGATGGCGTCCATATCGCCCTTGACCCGCGGCGCGTAATGGCCGGTATCCACCTGTTTGGGGCCCACGTAATCTGCACTGGCGAATTGCACGTCCTTGGGAATGTCGACCAGCACCGGGCCCGGGCGGCCCGAGGTGGCGACGTGAAATGCCTCGTGCAGGACATGGGGCAAATTCTGCGTGTCCTTCACCAGCCAGTTATGCTTGGTGCACGACCGCGTGATACCAACCGTGTCGGCCTCTTGAAACGCGTCCGAGCCGATCATGAACGTGGGCACCTGGCCCGTCAGAACGACAATCGGGATCGAATCCATCAGCGCGTCGGTCAGCCCTGTCACCGCGTTGGTGGCCCCGGGCCCCGAGGTCACAAGGCACACGCCCGGCTTGCCGGTCGAGCGGGCATAGCCTTCGGCGGCGTGCACCGCGCCCTGTTCGTGGCGCACCAGGATGTGCTGGATGCCGTTTTGCTGAAAGATCTCGTCGTAGATCGGTAGCACGGCACCTCCAGGATACCCGAATACGACGTCCACGCCCTGGTCCTTGAGGGCCTGAACAACCATTTTCGCTCCGGTCATCTGACGTGTCATGTGCTTGCTCC
>JAASTF010000158.1 GCA_021767525.1 Paracoccaceae bacterium | reverse complement strand
GCGGCTGACAACTTCCTCTCTCTCCAAATATCCCGGGGGTTTGGGGGCAGAGCCCCCATCACCCGAGGGCCCGCCAGGGCCCGAGATAAACAGCGCGCCGCAGGCGCACATTCGGGTCGCGTGGCCCCGCCTACTGGCCACCCGCCGCCGCCTCGGTCAACCGCAACAGCGCCATCCGCATCTGCCCGATATAGGCCGCGTCGTCATCGACACCGGCCAGATCGTCCAGCGTTTCCTCGGGGTCTTCATAGGCCAGCCAGACCTGCCCCTGCGCATCCTCGTAGACCAGCACTTTCAGCGGCAGGAACAGGCCCGCCATCGGGTTGTCCTGCATGGCGGGCGTGCCCAGCGCGGGGTTGCCGAAGATCAGAACCTGGCTGGGCGCCAGGGTCATCCCCGCGCCCTCGGCGCCCGCTGCGTGGTCGATCCGGGCGAACACGGTGGCGCCCGCCCCCTCGACCGCGGCCACCAGCGCGTCCATCACCGCGGGCACATCGCCCTGGGCCTGGCGCTTCATGATGTCGTCTTCGGACGCGTGGCCGGGCAAAGCCGTGGCCGCAACAAGGGCTGCGGCAGTCAAAAACCGTTTCATCGTAACCTCCATTGAAAATGCCTGCCTCGCATCCTCTGGAATCCCGCGCGCTTTGCCCATAAACAAGGCCGTGAACCGCTGTGATGGGCCGATCCATGCTGAAAACCCGTATCATCCCCTGTCTCGACGTGGCCGATGGCCGCGTGGTCAAAGGCGTCAATTTCGTCGATCTGCGCGATGCGGGCGATCCGGTCGATGCCGCGCGCGCCTATGATGCCGCCGGCGCGGACGAGCTGTGCTTCCTCGACATTCACGCCACCCACGAAAACCGTGGCGTCATGCTCGACGTGGTCACCCGCACGGCCGAACAATGCTATATCCCGCTGACCGTGGGCGGCGGCGTGCGAAGCGTGGCCGATGTGCGCGCGCTTTTGCTGGCAGGCGCCGACAAGGTCAGCTTCAACTCGGCCGCCGTCGCCAACCCCGATGTGGTGGCCAAGGCCGCCGACCAGTTCGGCAGCCAGTGCATCGTGGTCGCGATCGACGCCAAAACGGTCGAAACCGATGCCGACGGCAACGGTGTTCGGTGGGAGATCTTCACCCATGGCGGCCGCAAACCCACAGGCATCGACGCGGTGGAATTCGCCAAGCTGGTCGAATCCAAGGGCGCGGGTGAAATCCTGCTGACCAGCATGGACCGCGACGGCACGCGGGCGGGCTTCAACCTGGCCCTCACGCGGGCGATTTCCGACGCGGTCGATATCCCCGTCATCGCCTCGGGCGGGGTCGGCACGCTGGATCACCTGGTCGATGGCGTGACCAAGGGCGGCGCCAGCGCGGTTCTCGCGGCCTCGATCTTTCATTTCGGCGACTACACGATCCAGCAGGCCAAGGATCACATGGCCGCCGCAGGCATCCCCGTAAGGACAGGCGCATGACCCCCGACCAGCTTGATCAGATCATCGCCACCCGCGCCGCTGCCAGCCCCGATGAAAGCTGGACCGCCAAGCTGCTGGCCAAGGGGCCGGACAAGGTGGCCGAGAAATTCGGCGAAGAGGCGATCGAGGCGGTGATCGAGGCGGTCAAGGGCGACGCCGACCGCCTGACCTCCGAGGCGGCGGATGTGCTGTTTCACCTCGCCGTCATGCTGCACAGCCGGGGCGTGACCCTGGCGCAGGTGATGGAGGAACTTGGCCGCCGGCAGGGCCAGTCGGGCCTGGCCGAAAAGGCCGCGCGCAAACCCTGACATGGGACGGTGGGCGGGGCGCCTTGCGGCGCAGCCGCAACAGCGCCGCACCCCGTCACAGTTTCGAGGAAATCACCCCGGTCGCGAAACCGCCCATGCGCAATTCGCCGAACAGGCGCTGGTATTCGATCTTGGGGCAGCGATCCATGATAACGTCCACCCCGCGGGCCCGGGCCGTCGCGGCGGCCTCGTTATGGACCACCCCGATCTGCATCCAGACGGTTTGCATCTCGGGAAAGGCCTCCAACGCCTCGTCCACGATGGCGGGCACGTGTTCGGGCCGGCGGAAGATATCAACCATGTCCACCCCGCCCTCGATCTCCGCAAGGCTGCCGATCACCGTCTCGCCCAGCAATTCCTTGCCCGCATGCCCGGGGTTCACCGGCACCACGTCATAGCCCTTCAGCTTGAGGTATCGCGCCACGTAATAGCTGGGGCGCACCGGGTTCGTCGACACGCCCACCACCGCGATGCGCTTGGTCCTCTTCAGGACATCGCGCAGGAAATCGTCTGTATATGACTCGCTCATGCGCTCTTCTTAGCCTGCTGCGCGGAAATAAAAAAGCGCCCAAGGAAAGCCTTGGGCGCCAGTCACGGAACGAGGGACAGTGAAGAAACACAGGCGTTCCGGGCCTGTGCCTCGTTATAAGATGTAGGAAGATCGCGCCATTTATGAAGGGCCGCGCGCCGATATGTGATCACAACTTCGTGCCCGGACCGTGGGGGCGCGATCAGTCGAAAATATCCTCGACCGCGTCCCAAACCTCGCTCAACACCTTTGCGCCAAACGATTTCCGGCGCTTGGCGGGCCGGGCGCGGCGGGGCTGCGCATAAGACGGCGTGCGCCCGCCCAGCGCGTGGCGGCGTTCGGCCTCCCAATCGATCTCGACCTTCTGGCGCGCGCCTTTTGCGGGCTTGGGCCGCGTGGGTTTCCCCGCGCCCTTGTCCAGCGGCATCGGTTTCATGTCGTGCAAGGGGGCGCCGCAGGTGCCGCAGGCCAGCTCGTGCCGGCCCTTGTCCAGCACCAGCGCCGCGCGCGTGCCGCAATAGGAACAGGTGGCGATCTTGGCGGATTGGGGCATGGGCGTCCTTTCGTCTGGTCCAGACCTAGGCGCGCCACGCCCCAACGACAAGACCTGCCCTAGCGCGGCAAACTGGCATACAGCGCCACCGCCGCCGCGTTCGACACGTTGAGCGACCCAAAGGCGCCCGCGAAGTCGATCCGCACCAGCGCGTCGCAGGTTTCGCGGGTTTTCTGCCGCAGCCCCGGCCCTTCGGCCCCCAGCACCAGCGCAACGGGCACATCGCGGCGCCCATCGACCGCCTGTTCGATGGTCTGGCCTGCCTCGCCATCCAGGCCCAGCACCAGATATCCCATTGCCTGCAAGCGTTCGATCGCCTGCGCCAGGTTGGTCACGCGCAGATAGGGCTGACGCTCCAACGCGCCGCTGGCGGTCTTGGCCAGGGCGCCGGTTTCGGGCGCGGAATGGTGGCGCGGGGCGATCACGGCAGCCGCGCCGAAGACCTCGGCCGAGCGCAGGATCGCGCCCACGTTATGCGGGTCGGTCACCCGGTCCAGCAGCAGAACGCGCGGCACCCGGTCGGGATGGCCCGCGCAGACATCCTCCAACCGGCCCCAGTTCAGCGGCTTCACCTCAAGCGCGGCGCCCTGGTGCACCGATTGCGGATCGATCGGCGCGGCGAATTTGCGCGGATCGCTGGTTTCGGGCGTGATACCGGCGGCGTCGATGGCATCGGCCAGCTTGTCGGCGGCGTTTTTCGTCACCACAAGCCGCAGCTTGTCGCGCGCCGGGTTCATCAGCGCGTCGCGCACCGCATGCAGACCGAACAGCCACACGGTTTCGGCCGCGGCCTTGCGGCGCGCCTGTTCCTTTTCGATGACCCAGGTGGGTTTCTTGGCCACGGGGGATGCTCCGTCCTGCTGGTGCCGATGGCCCCCGGGTTACGCCCCCGTGCGGGAATTGCCAAGCGCGAAAGCCCTAGCGCGCCGGCCAGAACCGGCCCAGAACGCCCAGCAACCGGGCAAAGCCCAGGTTGCACAGAACCTGCACCATGCCAAATCCGACCATGCCCGCCAGCCATTGCAGCCCCTGCACCGCCCAGCCCGCCTGGTCGCTGACCACCAGCAGCCCCGCAAGGGGCGCAAAGCCAAGGTGCGACATGGCCACGCCGGTATCGACCCATGCGGGCAAGCTTTTGCCGCGCGCCTTCAGGCGCGCGGTCGCCAAGCGCACGATGTCATCGACGACGAAGAGCAGCAGCAAGCAGGCCAGAAAGCTCCATTCGAAGAACGGGCCGCCCGGCAGGTCGCTGCGGAACCGGGTGAAGATGAAGGCGGTGAACGGCACAAGGATCGCGGCAACGCTAAGCCGGACCAGGCCGGGCGATGCCGGTCTGCGCAGCCAGGCGCGCAAGCGCGAGATCATGGAACCCCGATGTGACATGCACATAGCCTAGCCGCAAATCGGGGCGAAAAAATGACTTTGCGCCAGCGGGGCAATTTTTTGCGTTGACGCCCCCGATAGGCGCTTGTAATCACGCCCCCACGTTGGCCGCCTCGCGGTCACGTGGGCGACGTGCTGCAAGGTGCGGCAGCGGACTGTAACTCCGCCGGGGAGACCCATGCCTGGTTCGATTCCAGGGTCGCCCACCATTCCCCCCCTATTTCAACGGTTGCGCGTGTCACGGCATCAAAACGTCCTTGCGGGCGAATTCCGCGCTGTCCTGGGTGCCGTCATCCAGCACCAGGCGGATGCGCACCCGCGTGACGCTGCCCGCGGGATAGCGCCGCAGAAAGCGGTCCAGATCGTCCGAGGTCAGGGCATTCGGCGTGGCCGTGCCCTCGTGGCACTCTTCCATTTCCAGCCGCTCTTCGGGGCCGTCGTTCACGGCAAAGAAAATATCGGACAGGCCGCAGCGCCAGGCCAGGATCTGCGTGAAATACAGCCAATCCTTCCCCTCGTAATCCCTCAGCGCGATCCATTGCGCCCGGGTGGCTTGCAGGATCGGGCGCACCTCTTGCGCGGTTGTGAATTGCTGGGCTGACAGGGCCTGGGCCCCGAACACCAGGGCCGCAAGCGCGGCAAGCCAAGATCGCATGGTCAAATCCTTTCGGTCAAAATCGTTTTGCTCGCCCCTTCTGTCACTGGGGTTTCCCGCGTATAGTCGCCGGAAAACAGCGTCCGGGGCAGTGGCGAGTATGAGCAAGGCCAAAAGCAAACGCAAAAGCCAAGCGTTCAATATCGTGATCGTGGGCCAGAATGGCCGCCTGCAATACGAGGCAATCCTGTTCGCGGCCTCTTTGCGCGCCAACAGCCCCGACTTCACCGGCCGCTTGCTGGTGGCGGTGCCGCAGCCCGGGCCGCTGTGGCGCGACAACCCGGCAATCCGCGACCCCGAGGTTCTGGCCCTTCTCGATGCCTTCGGCGCCGAGATCGTGCCCTTCGACAGCGTGCATTTCGGACAAGCCTACCCCTATGGCAACAAGATCGAGGCGCTGGCCGCGCTGCCCAAGGGCGAGCCTTTCGTGTTTTTCGACACCGATACGCTGATCCTGGGCGACATCACCGCCGTGCCCTTCGATTTCGACCGGCCCGGCGCGTCGCAAAAGGTCGAAGGCACCTGGCCGCAGATCGAGCTGTATGGCCCCGGATATACGCAGACCTGGAAATCGCTTTACGACAAGTTCGGGCTGGATTTCGAAAGCAGCCTGGATGTGTCGCAGCCCGACGAATACTGGCGTCGCTACCTGTATTTCAACGCCGGCTGGTTCTTTGGCCGCTGCCCGGTGGAATTTGGCAGGCTGTTCACCGATTACGCCGTGGCGATCCGCGACGATGCCCCGCCCGAACTGGTGTGCCAATCGCTTGATCCGTGGCTTGACCAGGTGGCGCTGCCGCTGGTCATCCACGCCCTGGGCGGCGGGCGCGATACGATCCCGCCCGGGCTGCTGGACGGGTCGGTGTCGTGCCATTACCGGCTGCTGCCGATGCTGTATGCGCGCGAGGCCGATCAGGTGGTCGCCACTCTGGAAAAGGTGGCCGCGCCCAACAAGATCAAGAAGGTCATCAAGAAATACGAACCCGTCCGGCGCATGATCTACCAGGGGCGCGGCGAAAAGGTGCGCGCGCTGTTCGACCGCAACGACCTGCCCCGCCGCGAACAGGCGATCCGCAACAGGATCAAGAAAAACGGCTTCTGGATGCGCTAGGCCCCGGCCTGTCAGCTGTCAGAAAACCCCATCCAGGGTTCCAGACGCTCGAACGTGCGGGTCATCGGCCAGGCCGCCGACAAGACCGGCACTGCGATATGGCCATAGCGGATTGACAGCGCCGCCTCGGCGGTTTCCTCATCCGCGCCGGTCAGCCGCGCCAAATACAGCGCCGCGGCCAGCCCGGTACGGTCCGATCCGTGGCGGCAATGGATCAGAATGGGTTTGGGCAGCCGCTCCATCAGCGCGACCAGCTCGGCCGCCTCGTCCTGCGTTAGATCGCGCGAGGCCGACATTGCGAAATCCGCATGCACGATCCCTTGCGCGTCGGACGCGGCCAGTTCGGCGTCATACCAGTTGCTGCCCGGCGCCGCGCCGCGCAGGTTCAGGATGCTGGCGATGCCATGCTCACGTCGGAACCATGCGATCTGCGGCGGCGTCACCTGAGCCGAGCGATATGCCTCGCCCACCACGATGGGGTGGATATTGCCGCGGTAATGCAGAACCGAGAGGTACCCAACCAGCGCAACCACACCCAGCAAAGCCCCGAAACCAGCGCGCCGCATCCATCGTTTCATCGGCTGTCTCCTGCCCGTTTTCTTTTGCGCTACGCCGCTTTTGCCCTTGGCGCAAGCGCCCGCCGTCACGGATCGGCCAAAGCCCGCGCATGGGCGCGGGACAGCGGGTCCCTGCACCCGTGCAACGAACAGACGTTTCGCCCGACGCAAGCGCGCCACAACACATGTTCCGAATATCGCGCGATTTCGCGGACAAACCGCGCGGCTTGGCCCTGGGCAAATAACCTTTTCCTTTCCGCGCGCGCCCGATTGTCGCAGCGCGGGCAATCGCGTAACCCTGTGCGCGACAGTCTATGGGAGGACCACATGACAGACGCACCCGCCTACGGTTTCGACACGCTTGCCATCCATGCCGGCGCCCGCCCCGATCCGGCCACCGGCGCGCGG
>JAASTF010000157.1 GCA_021767525.1 Paracoccaceae bacterium | reverse complement strand
GCTGGAACTGGTTGCCGACCGCGACACCAAGACGCCGATTGACAAGGGCACGATCGGCAAGATCCAGGAAGTGGCCTATCAATCGGGTGCGATGGTGCGTGTTTCGGGGCCGAACATCATCCTGTCGCCGCCGCTGGTGCTGACCGACAAGGATGTGCAGGTGATCCTGACCGCGCTGGACCAGGGCTTTGCCGCCGTGTGACGGCGTCGCGCAGGGCGTCAGACCACAAGAACGGGCATCCGCGCCAGCCCCGTCACCTTGTGCGACACAGAGCCCAGCAAATACCCCTCGACCGAACCCATCCCGCGCGCGCCCAGCACGATCAGGTCGCATTCGTGCTCGTTCGCGAAGCGCACGATGGTGCGCGCCGGCTGCCCTGCCTTGACGAAGGCGCGCACCTTTTCGGCGCCTGTCTCGATCGCCAGTTTCTTGGCATATTCCGCCACTTCGCGCGCGTGATCGCGCATGGCGTCATCCATGTTGCCGGGGTTCGTCGCGCGGACCATGGAAAACGACGCCTCGAGCATCGAGTGATGCCGATAGACGGTCATCACCTGGATCTCGGCGTCGGTCAGTTTCGCAAGCTCGACCGCTTTGCGCAGGGCCTGTTCGCCCCCGTGCGAGCCGTCGAAGGGCACCAGGATACGGTTGAACATCGCCTCCTCCTCTTTCGTCAGTCGCCAAAGGCCAGATCGCGCAGGAACAGCGCAATATCAGGGAAAAAGATCAACAAGGCCGAGACGCACAGCAGGATGAAGATGAAGGGCGGTGTGCCCTTGATGACCTCAAGATAGGGCCGCTTGAACACGGCGATGGCGGTGAAGATGTCGCATCCGAATGGCGGCGTGGCCGAGCCGATGGCCACCTGCAAGGTGATGATCGTGCCCACCAGAACGGGGTCGAGGCCCACCGAATTCACCACCGGCGCGAAGATCGGCACAAGCACCAGGATCACCACGATCGGGTCGACGAACATGCAGCCGATGAAGAACGCGATCGAGATCACCACCAGAACGCCGATCTGTCCCATTTCGTCGATGCCAATGCCCGACAGAATGGCCTGCGGGATCTGGGCAAAGGAAATCACCCAGCTGAACGCAGCCCCTGCGCCCACAAGGATGAACACCACCGCGGTGATAAGCCCGGTCGACTTGGCGGTGTCGTAAAGGCCCTTCATGTCCAATTCCCGGAACACGAACATTTCCAGCACGATGGCGTAAAGCACACAGGCCGCTGCTGCCTCGGTCGGGGAAAAGATCCCGCCATAGATGCCGCCGATGATGATCACCGGAAAGCCCAGAGGCCAAAGTGCCTTTTGCAGGGCCATCAAACGTTCGCCCCAGCTGGCCTTTGGCTCGGTCGGCACGTTGTTGCGCACGGCGTAAATCCACGAATAGACCGAGAACAGGAACAGGATCAGAAGACCGGGGCCGACGCCGGCGATGAACAGCTCGGCGATCGAGGTGTTCGACACCACGCCATAGATGATCATGCCGATCGAGGGCGGGATCAGGAACGCGATGTCGGATGAATTGACGATCAGCGCCAGGATGAAACTGTCGTTATAGCCCGCCTTTTGCATCCGCGGCCGCAGCGGGCCGCCGATGGCCACCACCGTCGCCTGGGTGGAGCCCGAGACGGCCCCGAACATTGTGCAGGCAGCGGCGGTCGATACCGCCAATCCACCACGCAAATGCCCCACGAAGGACATCACCAGGTCGATCAGCCGCCCCGCCGATTGCCCGCGCGTCATGATATCGGCGGCAAAGATGAACATCGGCACCGCGATCAGCGACGCGGGCCGGATGCCCGCCATCATCTGCTGCACCATGGTTTCCATCTGCCCGAAGCCGCCGAATAGCGAATAAAAGCCGACAAAGGCCCCGACGATCAGCGGGATCATCATCGGGAAACCCAGCAGCAGCAGAACGATCATGATCGAAAAGATTGTCCAGCCCATCGATCAGACCTCCAGCTCGTCATCGTCATAGCCCTCAAGCACGCTGGTCGACAGGTAGATGTCTTTTTCCAGCAGGTTCTTGATGGCGGTCAGGGCGTATTGCAGCCCGGTCATGAAAAAGCCCACGGGCACCCAGACAAGGATGACCCAGACGGGGATTTGCAGGCTGGGCAGTACCCGGCCGCGGCTGGCCTGCGTCAGGATATATTGCAACGAATACCACGCCAGGCCGAACATGAAGATGGCGGTTACGATGGCGATGATGATCATCAAAACCTTGCGTGGGCGCGGGGGCAGCGCGTCGAATATGGCCGACATGCGGATATGGCGGCCCTGCCGCGCCGCGTAAGAAATACCGGCGAAGGTGATCAGGATAATCAGGATGCGGTTCAATTCTTCGGAAAAGAAGATCGAACTCTGAAAGACGAAACGGCCAACCACGTTCGAAACGGTATTGAGTGCCATCAGAAGAACGCCAACGGCCAGCAAAACGCTTTCTACGCGGCTGATCGCGGTGTCGATGGTGCCAAGAAAGCCCGGCAGCGAAGATTGATAATCTTCCAGCGGGGCGTCGTCAGTTCCTGTGGTATCGGTCTGAGATTGCAGCTGGCTGCGGTTTTTTTCTTCTGTCACCGAACCGCCCTCGTATGAATGATCGGGAAAAGTAACAAAACGGATGCGCCCCGCGCGGGGCGCATCCAATAAGGGTAGGCCGGTTTAGTCGGCGGTCACGGCCTCGAGGTCGGCCTTCATCTGGTCAAGGATCGCCTTGCCCGAGTCACCCGTCATCTCGATGAACTGCGCCTCGACCTCTTCAGCCGCCTCCATGAAGGGCGCGCGCTGCTCTTCGCTCAGGCGCGTCACGGTCATCGACGGCTTCTCTTCCTTGATCTTGGCCAGCGACTCTTCGGTCAGGCCCTGCTGATAGTCGAGGATGTATTCAAACGCCACGTCGATGGCATCCTGGATCATTTGCTGATCTTCCTCGCTCAGCCCTTCAAAGAACTGCTGGTTGGCCATAATCGCGGTGGTGAAGTTGTTGTGACCGGTAAAGGTGATGTGGTCGGTCACCTCGTACATCTTGGTCGATTCAACAAAGAACATCGGGTTTTCCTGACCCTGAATGATGTTCGTCTGCAGGCCACCATAGACCTCGCCCCACGGCAGCGGCGTCGGCGTCGCGCCGAAGGCACGGTAGCTTTCCACCAGCAGCGGGTTGGTCATCACGCGGAACTTGACCTCGTTCAGGTCCGACGGGCCGGTGACGGGCTCCTTGGTGGTCATCACCACCTCGCCCTCGGGATACATGGCCAGCAGCTCAAGCCCCTGTTCGGCGTAAAGCTCGGGGAACATTTCGTTGATGGCCTTCGAGGTGCGGAAAAACTCGTTCAGTTCTTCGCTGTTCTGCGGCAGCAGGTAGGGCACGAAGAACACTTGCGCCTCGGGGATCAACGAACCGGTAAAGCCGGGGCTTTGGTTCACGAATTGCAGGATGCCGGCCTGGGTCTGTTCCATGATGTCGGCCGATTCACCCAGCGTGCCATACGGAAACAGCTGAATTTCATGGTCAGAGTTTGCCTCGACCTCTTCCTTGAACTTGGTGGCGAACACGCCCTGCACGTCGGTAATCGCCTCTTCGAACGCGTAGCGCCAAGTTTCGGCCTGCGCGGCGGTCATGCTGGCGGCAAAGGCCGCAATGGCGGCGGTTCCGGTCAAAAAGCGTTTGGTCATTTTCATATCTGTCTCTCCCTTTCGATTGCAAAAACACACGTAAGCGCCGGTGCCAACGCACCGGTATACGCGAGAGATCTTTGGTTTTCTGCCGGGTGGCTCAGGCGTCCGTCCCGGATGCGCGCGCAGCCGAAAGTGACGCGGGCGCGATGGTCGGGCGGTTGCGCACAACAAAGGCGCGGGTCACCACCCGTAAGATACCCTTACACGATGACATCCTGAGCCGAGATGTCAAACCGATGCCGGGATATGCGCCGCAAGAATTTGATAGAAATAGGAATTTTGATCTCAAAAGCGGTGGTTGGCCGCCTTGTTGCCGGCCTGACCTCAAGCTTCGGGAACGATCAGAACCAGCCCGTCCAACCGGTCCGACGCGGTGATTTGGCACGACAGGCGCGAGCTGTCGCGGCGCGCGGCCTCGGCCACATCAAGCATCGCGTCTTCGAAATCATCGGCCATGCCGGTGGCATCCACCCAGACGTCGTCGACATAGACATGGCAGGTGGCGCAAGACAGGTTGCCGCCGCATTCACCGATGACATTGGGCACGTTGTTGGCAACGGCGGCTTCCATCATGTTGACGCCTTCGGCCACATCGGCGTTTATTTCGCCCCCGTCCGGCAGTTTCCAGGTCACTTTCATCAGATCGTCCTTTCCTACAGTGTCACACGAACCAAACGTAGAAATCGCGCAGCTGGTCGCCTTCGAGGTCGCGGGTTTTCCTGACCTCTTTTTCCTTCATGAAGATGTGGTTGTCGCACAGCAGTTGCCCCACTGCCGCCTGCAACGCGCCGTCGGCCTTCAGGTCGGCCACCGCGCCTTTCAGGTCGATGGCGGTAGTTTCCTTGGCGTCCCATTTCTCGAACCCGTCGCCGGTTTCGATAGGCGGCAAGGCGTAGCCGTTTTCCACGCCCAGCCGCGCGGCCTGCAACACGGCGGCGACGGCGACGTAAGGATTCGCGCTGGCATCGGCCATCCGGTGTTCCAGCCGCGCCTTTGGTCCGCCCTCGGTGCTGATGCGGGTGGTGACGTTGCGGTGGTCGCCGCCCCAGTTGCACAAGAACCCCGACAGCGATCCGGGTTGAAGCCGCTGGTAGCTGTTGGCCGTGGGCGCAATTAGCCCGGCCAGCCCCCGGTGGTGATGCACCAGCCCGGCGATACAGCCCTTGGCCACGTCGTTCATATGGTCGGGCCCGCCACGCGGGCCGCTGGACAGCGCATTGCCGCCATCGCCATCGGCGAAAGAGAAATTGATATGCATGCCCGATCCACCCGCCTCGGCAATCGGTTTGGGCATGAAGGACAGGACAACGCCATGTTCCAAAGCGATTTCGCGCGCCATCAGGCGGAACAGCACGATGTCGTCCACCGCCTTTACCGCGTCGTCGAATGTCAGCGTGTATTCGAATTGCGGGCTGTCATATTCGGTGGTGATCATATCCAGGCGAAAGCCCAGCTCGTCCGCTTTTTCCCAGATCGCATCGTTGAACCGCAGCGGGTCGGAAAACGGCCCCGTGCCATAGACATGCGCGCCGGGTGTGTCATAGGGCACAAGGCGGTTGTTTTCGTCCGGCACCAGGGCGAATGCCTCAAGCTCCAGCCCGACACGCGGCGTCAGCCCGCGCGCCTGCCAATCGGCCACCGCGCGTTTCAGCGCGCCACGCCCACACATCTCCAGCGGGTTGCCTTCGGTGTCATACAGATCGCCCACGACGATCTTGGTCGCGCGGTCCCAGCTGTCGCGGATCTGCTCGCCCTCCCAGTGCAGTTCCATGTCGGGCAGGCCCTGCATCATCATCGCGCCGGGGGCGTCCAGCAGATCCTTGTCGTAATGCACGCCGAAATTCGACCGGCAGAACCGGGTCGAGCCGTCACCGATTTTCGATCCGGGCAGGTATTTCCCCCGCATGATCGACAGGTGGTCGCAAAACAAAGCGCGCAGGCGGGTGTTCATCGTTGTCTCTCCTGTTGGGCCGGCCGGGGTCTTTGCGCCCCGATCCTGGCATCACGCCGGCACGACGCGCACCGGCAGTTCCTTGTACCCGCCCACGAAATTCGAGCGCAGGAATTTCGGCGTGCCCGCCGGTTCGATCGATTTGATCCGCTTGGCCAGTTCCTGGAACAGCACGCGCACCTCGAGCCGGGCCAGCCACATCCCCAGGCAGACATGCGGCCCGCCCTGGCCAAAGGCCACATGGCGGTTGGGGGTGCGATGCAGATCAAAAGCGAACGGATCGTCGAACGCAGCATCATCGCGATTGGCCGACACGAACCAGTAAAGCACCTTGTCGCCGGCCTTGATCGTCTTGCCGTGCAAGTCGTAATCCTGGGTAGCGGTGCGGCGGAAATACATCGTCGGGCTGGCCCAGCGGATGATCTCGTCGGGGGCGGTATCCCATACATCTTCGGTCTGCATCTGATGCAGGTAGCGCGGGTCATGCGTCAACGCCTGCAGCCCCGCCGCGATGGAATAGCGCGTCGTGTCGTTGCCCGCCGCAACCAGAAGGCAAAAGAAGTTGCGGAACTCTTCTTCGGTGATGCGGCTGCCATCTTTGCCGGGTTGCAGGATCAGGTGCAGCACGCCCGAGGTATCGCCGGCGGCATCCTTTTTGGCCATCAATTCCTTGGCATATTGATACAGCTCGGCGCCAGCGGGTGAGTTGAAGGGCATCATCCGAAACTCGTCCGTGGTCATCTTGTCCAGCACGTGCTCGGTAAAATCCGGGTCGGTGTTCGCGATCAGCGCGTCGCCTTTCTCGACCAGCCAGGGCAGGTCTTCTTCGGGCGTGCCGATGATGCGGCCCAGCATCCGCATGGGCAGCTGGCGGGCGATTTCCTTGGTCGCGTCGAACGTGCCTTTGGCAATAGCGTCATCCAGGATTTCGTCGCACAGGGTTTTGATATCGTTTTCAAATTCGGCGATCACCGGCTTGGAAAAGGCCTTGGCCACCTTGATGCGGGTCTGCATGTGTTCGGGCGGATCGGTTTCCTGAAAGGTGCGGCGCGCCAGGTATTCTTCGTAGGTCTGATCCTCCATCCGGATGCCGCGGGCCGATGAGAAAACGTTTGGTTGACGATTCATCTCCATGATGTCGGCCATCCGCGTGATCGACCAAAAGCCCTCGCCGTCCGCGTAATCTGTCCAATGCACGGGGTCCTCGGCGCGCAACCGGGCGAATGTGTTATGCGGCGGCCCCTGCAAAAAGGTGTCATGACTCGTCAAATCGGCGTGGCCGGTGTCGGTGGGGGTCCAGACGGTCATGCGAAATCCCTTTTCTTAACGTGTTATGTATATTAATAGCGCCTATAAATATGTAAAGAGG
>JAASTF010000156.1 GCA_021767525.1 Paracoccaceae bacterium | reverse complement strand
TCGGGCGGCAGGCCCGCCCGCTCGGCGGCCAGCAATCCGTAAAAGCTGGTCTGATGCTCGGCCCCCTGCGCATAGGCCAGCTTGGCCGCTTCGTCATCCCCCAGCGCCTCTTGCGCGCGGCCGATCCAGTATCCCGCCCGACCCAGCGAAATGGGCGTTTCGACAGCCGCGCGAAAGCGTTGGAAATGATCCAGCGCCAGCGCCGGATCGTTCAGATAGCGCAGCGCGATATAGCCCGACAACCACTCCAGATCGGCATAGGATGACCCCTCGCTCAGCCAATGCGACGATGCCAGCCCATAGGCCACATCGGCCCGGCCCGCCCGCATTTCGGCCCGCGCCAGATAGCGCCGCCACCCGGCCCAGCTTTCGGGCTGGCCCAGCGACGCGGCAGAAACCGAACGCGCCGTGATCATCTCGATCGCGCCATCGGTGGCCCCGGCCTGAATGCGCCAGTTGAACCGGTCATGCGCCAGCCCCGCATCGCCCTGCAACGCCGCCGGAACCGCGTCGATCAGCGCGTTTACCCCGTCGCGCCGCGCCTGCAAGGCCAGCCGCGCCCGCGCCAGCGCGCGCCAGTCGTCGCCAACCAGCGGCAGCATCCGCTCCGCGTCGCTCGCGATGCCACGCCACAGCGTCATATCCAGCCGCGCGGTGTGATGCGGGGCCAGTAATTCGCCATGCTGTGCCAGAAAGGCGTCATGCTCCTCGGGGCCCAGATCCAGCGTCCGCCACGCCAGTACAAGACCGGCCTGCGCATCTCCAATCTGACCATTGGCAGTCAGCGCGCGGGCCAGGGCCAGGGCGCCGGTCCCCGTCTGCGGCCGATACGCGGCAAAGAATTGCAGGACATCGTCGGTGGATGCCTCGGCCGCGGCCGCTTCGCTGCGGCGGCGCAGCAGGTCCAGCCCCGGCCAATCCGGGTTGCGGTTCAGAAACGCCACCGCCTCGGCCAGGGTGCCGCGCCCGGCGCGCAGGCGGAACCATTCCACCAGGTCACCCGCCGGATCGCCCGCCCGGTCGGCCAGCGCCTGGGCGGTTTCCCACTCGCCATCGCGCATCGCATCCATCGCTGCCGCCAGGGGTTTCGGCCCCTCCTGCGCTTGCAGGGCGGTGGCGAAACACAGGCCCGCAATCAGGACAAGGCGGTGCAACATCTCTTGCATTTTCCCCAAGAACAAAGGATAGAACAGCGCCAGCCTACCCCCGGCCCCGGCCTGCCGCAATTCACGAACTTGGCAGAACGTGCGGCACGCACGGGGCGGGCGCGAAACCAGACCCGGGGGCATCCCGTCCCCGATTGATGAAAGGAGCGTGTCATGTTCAAGGGAAGCCTTCCAGCCCTGGTCACGCCGTTCAAGAACGGCGAAGTGGACTATGAGACGCTCAAGAAACTGGTCGAGTGGCATATCGACGAAGGCTCGAACGGCCTGGTCCCCGTGGGCACCACCGGCGAAAGCCCGACCCTGACCCACCAGGAACACGAGCGCGTGATCGAAGTGGTGGTCGAAGCCGCCGCCGGGCGCATCCCGGTGATCGCGGGCGCCGGCAGCAACAACACGCTCGAGGCGATGCGCTTCATGCAGCATGCCGAAAAGGTGGGGGCCGATGCCGCGCTGGTGGTGACGCCCTATTACAACAAGCCCACGCAGGACGGCATGATCGCGCATTTCACCGCGCTGCACGATTGCTGCGAGCTGCCGATCATCATCTACAACATCCCCGGCCGCTCGGTCGTCGACATGACGCCCGACACGATGGGCAAGCTGGCCAAGCTGCCGCGCATCATCGGCGTCAAGGACGCCACCGCCGACCTGGCGCGCGTGCCGCGTCAGCGCATCACCTGCGGCCCCGATTTCCTGCAGCTGTCGGGCGAGGACGCGACCGCCCTGGGCTTCAACGCGCATGGGGGCCTGGGCTGCATCTCGGTCACCGCGAACGTGGCGCCCCGGCTGTGCGCCGAGTTCCAGGCCGCGACGCTGGCGGGCGATTACAAGACCGCGCTGGAATACCAGGACCGGCTGATGCCGCTGCACGACGCCATCTTTACCGAGCCGGGCCTGTGCGGCGCGAAATACGGCATGTGGAAGCTGGGCCTGTGCACCGACGAGGTGCGGCTGCCCCTGATGGGCCTGACCGACGCGACGAAGGAAAAGATGGACGCCGCCATGCGTCACGCGGGCCTGATCAACTAGCCCCGCCTTTTTCTTGACCCAAGAAAAAGGGCCGAAGTCTTTCTGCAAGACTTCGGCCTTCTTGTTTTGCTAAGGCCGCATTTTCCATACGGCCCCGTATATGCATCCGTTGTGCATGGAATGTGCATCGGTTGTGCGGGTCAGATCCCCACGTCGATGATGGCCTTGGCCAGGATCGGCACGGTGGTCTTGTTCAGCCCGGCGATGTTCATCCGGCTGTCGCCCACCATGTAAATCGCGTGCTCCGCGCGCAGCCGCTCGACCATCTCGGGGCTGGTGCCCAGGCGCGAGAACATACCGCGATGCTGGCCCAGAAAGGCAAAGCGATCCGACCCGGAAAGGCGCTGCAATTCATCGGCCAACTGCTCGCGCAGGCCCAGCATCGACAGGCGCACATCCTCCAGCTCGGCGGCCCAATCGGCGCGCAATTCGGGGCTTTGCAGGATCGTCGTCACAACCCGCGCGCCGTGATCGGGAGGGAAGGAATAGTTTTGGCGATTCAGATAGTTAAGCGAACCCTGCGTCAGCGTTTTCAGCCCCGTGTCCTGCGCCACGGCCATCAGGATGCCCGTGCGCTCGCGGTAGACACCGAAGTTCTTGGAGCAGCTCGCCGCGATCAGGGTTTCCGGGCAGGACGAGGCCACCAGCCGCGTGGCCTGCGCATCCTCTTCCAGACCGTCGCCAAAGCCCTGATAGGCGATGTCGATCATCGGCACCGCGCCGGTGCGGTTCAGCAGATCGACCACGGCCTGCCATTCGGTCATGTTCAGATTGGCGCCGGTGGGGTTGTGACAACAGCCATGCAGCAGCACCACGTCACCGGGTTTAACGCCCTCCAGATCGGCCATCATCCCGTCGAAATCCACCCCGCCAGTGTCGCTGTCGAAATAGCGATACTCGACCATCGGCATGCCCAAGTACTTGAGAATGCTCACATGATTGGGCCAGGTCGGGTTCGACACGAACACCCGCGCGTCGGGGGTCGCCATGCGGATCAACTCGAACGCCTGGCGCACGGCGCCTGTGCCGCCGGGCGTGGCTGCCGCGGCCACCTGCTCGCGTGACACGGCATCGCCCAGAACCAGGGTCACCATCGCATCGCCGAAGGCCGGATCACCGGGCAGGCCGACATAGGCCTTGGTGGTCTGCTCTTCCCAAACCTGCTTTTCCGCGGCCTTCACCGCACGCATTACGGGCGTCACGCCCTCGGCGTTCTTGTAGACGCCCACGCCCAGGTCGATCTTGGTGTCGCGCGGATCATCCTTGAACAGCTGCATCAGCTGCAAAATCTTGTCGGCGGGTTGCTCTTTGAGCGAGGAAAACATCATGTCTCTCCGGTTGCGACGGGCAGGGTGGGGAAGGCGCCCCATTCGGCCCAGGACCCGTCATAAAGGGAATGGTCGGTCTTGCCGATCCGTTCAAGCGCCAGGCTGATGATCGCGGCGGTGATGCCCGACCCGCAGGTGGTGATCGCGGGTTTCGACAGGTCGACGCCGGCGGCATCGAACACCGCGCGCAACTGGTCGGGCGATTTCATCGTGCCGTCTTCGGCCAGCAGCGTTTCGAAATGCACGTTCTTCGAGCCGGGAATGCGGCCGCTGCGCAGCCCTTCGCGCGGCTCGGGCTCGGTTCCGGCAAAGCGGCCGGGCGACCGGGCATCGAGGATTTCGTAATCACCCAGCTTGGACGCGGCCGATACCTGCGTCACGTCGCGCACCAGGTGGGCCTGGCGGCGCACGGTCATGTGCCGATCGCGGATCACCGGGGGCAGGTCTTCGACCTCGCGGCCCTCGGCCAGCCATTTCGGCAAGCCACCGTCCAGAACGGCGATATTGTCCTGCCCCATCAGGCGGAAGGTCCACCAGACGCGCGGCGCCGAATGGGTGCCGATCTGGTCATAGACGACAACCTGGTGTCCATCGCCCACGCCCATCGCCCGCATCCGCGACATGAACTTTTCGATCGGGGGCGCCATATGCGGCAGGTCCGAACGGTGATCCGCGATCTCGTCGATGTCAAAGAACCGCGCGCCGGGAATATGCGCCTCGTTATAGCCCTTGACCGGGTCGAGCCCCATCTGCGGCAATGCCCAGGTGGCATCGATCACGCGCAGGTCGGGATCTTTCAGATGCGCGGCCAGCCAATCGGTCGAAACCAGCGTTTTCGGGTCGTCATGTGCCATATGTGAACCCCCAAAGTGACTGTTCATTGCCTACAATGGGGGCGGGGGGCTGGCAAGGGCGCGTCAGTGTTCCTTGAGCAACCGTTGCTTCTGCCGGTTCCAGTCGCGTTTCGCCTCGGTCGCGCGCTTGTCGACGGTTTTCTTGCCCTTGGCGATGCCGATCTTCATCTTGGCGATGCCGCGATGATTGAAATACAAAACCAACGGCACCAGCGTCATGCCCTTGCGCTGGGTGGCGTTCCACAACCGGGCCAGCTCTTTTTTCGACACCAGCAGTTTGCGCTTGCGGCGTTCGTCATGGCCCCATGTCTTGGCCGGTTCGTAGGGCGCGATATAGCTGTTGGTCAGCCACAGCTCACCATCTTCGACCATCGCATAGCTTTCGGCGATATTGGCCGAGTTCTCGCGCAGCGATTTGACCTCGGACCCTTGCAGGACGATACCGCATTCGATGTCATCCTCGATCGCGTAATCATACCGCGCGCGGCGGTTTTCTGCGATCACCTTGTAATTCGGGTCTGTCTTTGTCTTGGCCATGGCTGCCTGTCCTAGCGGCTTATGCCGCGACTGTCCATGTGGCCCTATCTAGGTTTGGCATGTGCAACGAAAAAGGGCGCGGACCCCTCGGCCGCGCCCTTTTCCCAACAAGGTACCATTTACCAATCGGTCGGCCCCTTGTCGCCAAATGTATCCACCAGAAAATCGATGAAGGCCCGCACCTTTGGCTGCGTGAAGCGACCCGGCGGGTAGACGGCATAGATACCCTGGGTTTCCATCGGCAGATCGGGAATGGCATCTTCGACCAGGCCCTTTTCCATGGCATCGGCATAAAGGAACGAGGGCAGATAAGCGATGCCCAGCCCCGCGATGCAGGCATTCAGCAGAGATTGCCCGTCATTCACGCTCAGCCAGCCCGCGGTGCGGACCTGGCGCTTTTCGCCCGAAGGGGCGGTCAGTTTCCACACATTGCCCGCCGATTGGTTCGAATAATGCAGCAGCTTGTGTTCGTTCAGATCGTCGATTTTTTGCGGGCGTCCGTATTTCTGGAAATAGCCGGGCGCGGCAATCATCCGCTTGGTGGTCTCGGTCAGCTTGCGCGCGCGCAGGCTGCTGTCTTCCAGCTCGCCGATGCGGATGGCCATGTCGAACCCTTCGCTGATCAGTTCGACATAGCGGTTGTTCAGCACCATGTTCACGGTGATGTCGGGGAATTCCTGCAGGAATTCGCCCAAAACCGGTGACAGGTGGTTTACGCCGAAATCGGTGGCGACGCTGATCCGCAACAGCCCCGAGGGAGCGGATTGCATGGATGTGACCAGCGCATCCGCCTCGCCCGCATCGTTCAGAACACGGCGCGCGCGATCGTAATAAGCCAGCCCGATCTCGGTGGGGCTGACGCGTCGGGTCGTGCGGTTCAACAGGCGGGCACCCAGGCGGGCCTCAAGGCTGGAAACGTGTTTTGACACGGCGGATTTGGAAATCCCCAGCTTTTTGGCGGCGTCGGTAAAGCCCCCTTGATCCACGACGGTGGCGAATGCCTCCATTTCCGTCAGTCGGTCCATGCGTCGATACCTCAAACATTCTTTTTTGTCGGGGAACGGTATCGCGTCGAAATCGGGCATCACCGTGGCGAGGGGCCGACAATACCGGGGTTTTGTCTGGGATCGTTAATGGCAGGGAAACCGTGGTTTCGCGATTGCACAGGGCGGGCCAAAGCGGTTTTCTTAGGTCATGAGCGCGCAGGTTTCATCATCGGACAACAGTCGCTTCTGGCGCATCGCGCCAGTGATCTTCGTTTTGTTCTGGGCAGGCGGGTACAGCTTTGCAAAACTGGGCCTGCCGCATATCCAGCCGATGACGCTGCTGGCACTTCGCTATGGGTTGGCGGTGCTGGTGCTTTTGCCCGTTTTATTGGTGCATCGCCCGGTCTGGCCGCGCGGGGCGCGGCATTGGGGCGTGATCGCCGTATCGGGATTCGTCATTCAATGCCTGTATTTCGGAGGCGCCTACGTTGCGATGGAAAATGGCATGAACGCGGGCACCACCGCGCTGATCATGGCATTACAGCCGATCCTGGTAGCGGCACTTGCGCCTCTGGTGGGGGCAGGGCGCGGTACGCGTCGATTGTGGGTGGGGCTGGTTTTGGGGCTTCTGGGCGTTGTGATCGTGATTTTGGGCGGGCGCACCATCGGGCCCAGCCCGTGGGTCGCGGTGCCTTTTGCATTTCTGGCACTGCTGGCGATCACCGGCGCGACCCTGTTCGAAAAATGGCACGGCCTGCGCACCGACCCGGTGGTTGGCGGGATCGTGCAATACGCTGTCGGCTTTGTGGTGATGGCGCCCATCGCGCTGTGGTTCGGGCTGGGGCAGATCGACTGGAAGGGCGAGCTGTTCATCTCGCTTGGCTACCTGGTCTTTGCCAATTCCATCATCTCGATCAGCCTTTATGTCGGGCTGGTGCAGCGGGGCGACGCCACGCGCATTTCGTCTTTGATGTACCTGGTGCCGCCGCTGGCGATGCTGCTGGCCTGGGCGATCCTGGGCGAGGTGATGACACCGACGGCGATGGCCGGCATGGCGGTCTGCGTCACCGGCGTCTGGCTGGTCAACCGCGCGACGCGCCGCCCCGCGTAGGGTGGGCAATTCTGCCCACCGCCCAAGTCACCCGCCGCGCACCGTGTCGATCATCAGCTGCACGTTGTCCGGGTC
>JAASTF010000155.1 GCA_021767525.1 Paracoccaceae bacterium | reverse complement strand
CCCGACACGCCCCACCAATCGGCCACGGTCATGCCCATCGTCAGATCCGACTGGGTTTCGATTTCCACGTTGATATGGCGACCCGAGAAGAGGTCGGGCCGGATCAGATAGGCGATTACGCACGGGTCATGCAGCGGCGCGCCTTCGGAGCCGTATTTTTCCTTGTCGAAGCGTTCGAAAAAGTCGGTCATCTGCGCCACGGCGATGCCGACGGGCGTGCCAAGTGCGCGGAACGCCTCGTTCCTTGGCGCGGTGACCAGCGCCTTATGCGTCACGTCCAGCGGCATCACCACCAGCGGCGCGCCCGATTTGAACACGATGCGCGCGGCCTGCGGATCGACATAGATGTTGAACTCGGCCGCGGGGGTGATGTTGCCCACCTCGAAATAGGCGCCGCCCATCAGCACGATTTCGGCCACGCGGCCCACGATGTCGGGCGCCTTTTCGAACGCCATTGCGATATTCGTCAGCGGACCCAGCGGGCACAGGGTGACGGTGCCCGGCGGATGCGCGCGCAGCGTGTCGATGATGAAATCAACCGCGTGGGCGTCTTGCAGGGGCATGCTGGGCGGGGGCAGGTCGGGGCCATCGATGCCTGATTTGCCGTGCACATGCTCGGCCGTTACCAGATCGCGCCCCAGCGGCCGGTCGCAGCCGGCGTAAACTGGCATGTCCGGCCGCCCGGCCAGCTCGCACACCATGCGGGCGTTGCGGGCGGTCAGCTTTAGCGGCACGTTGCCGGCCACGGCGGTAATGCCCAGCAGCTCGATCTCGTCGGGGCTGGCCAATGCCAGAAGGATGGCAACCGCGTCGTCCTGCCCCGGATCGGTGTCGATGATGATTTTCCTGCGCGTCATGGCCCGGCCTTATTGCGTTTGGGGGACAGTGGCAATCAAGCTGTGGCTTGTCCACGGGGCGCGCATTGTGCGGACGCGCAAATCCGCTCATACCTGCGGGCAGGGAAGAAAGGGCAGGGCAGATGGCCGATCCGGTTCAGGTTTTCATGCATGCGGGCGCGCATCGCACCGGCACAAGCAGTTTCCAGATGTGCCTGGATGACAACCGCGCGGCCCTGCACGCGGCGGGCTATGACCTAGCCTATCCCGGGCGCGATGGCATCCCCGGTGGCAAGTTGAAGCTGAAGCTGCCCAGCCCGCGTCACGGGCTGCGCAAGGCCAAGGGGTTCGCCGACCCGGCCCGCGCCGAGATTGACAAGCACCGCCAGGGCCGCGCGCGCCTGATCCTGTCGGAAGAGAATATCCCGGGCCGGATGCTGCATTTCACCCAAGGGCGGTTCTACCCCGCCCGGGCGATCCGCACGCGGGTTCTGGCGCAGGCGCTGCCGGGGCCGGTGGCGCATCTGCTGTATGTGGTGCGGCCCTATGACCAGCTGTTCGTTTCCGCCTATCGCAAGCGGGCCGAGGATGTGGCGGTTGAGCCATTCGAGCAGGTGATCCCCGGCCTGATGCAGGTGGCCGAGGGCTGGCCTGAATTGATGGCGGATTTCATCGAACATCTGGCGCCTGAACAGGTGACCGTGCTGACATATCCCGCCCGCGGCAGCAGCCGCAGCTTGCTGGCGCGTCTGGCCCCGGGGCTGGACGAGGCTGCGCTGGTCGAACCCGCGCGGCAGCTGAACCTCAGCCCCACAGACGCGGGCCTGCAAGAGTTGCAGCGGCGTCTGCACGCAGGCGAAAGCCTGTCGGTCAGCCAAGTGCAGGGCATCATCGGTGACTATGCAGACCGTCGCGACAGCCTGGGCCTGGCCGAGTTTCCCGCGAAAGAGGCGGCGATTCTGCGCGACCGCTATGCCAACGATCTTGAGCGTTTGCGCGCGATGCCCGGTGTGACCCTGATCGAAACGACAGCGGGCTAGGCCGCGCTTGGCAGGGTTTCGCCCTTGCGCAAGCATTTGGGCAACCGCCCGCGCGTTTGGGCAACACGCCTTCGTGCCCCGATTGACAAATCGCGTGACGCGGCCACCGCCACTGCAACCCTTGGTCGCAACAGGGAAATTCGACGCAGCCGTGATCTTGCCGTGCGTGTCAGGCGGCCCTCACCTGGCCATTTGCGCGACGGATGTGCGAAAACCTGCCAAAGCATCGGTCGAATAATGCCTGTTAAGTATCTGGCCTGATTTGATTAATTCGTCAGGCGCGATCACGTTGCAGGACGACGGCGGCACCAAGCTGCCGTGCAAACCACTCATGGAGGACGTTATGAAAAAGACCGCATTTGTGATCCTGCCCGCCCTGCTGGCGACGCCGCTGCTGGCGGAAACGCCGCTGGTGGATGCCGATGGCAATGGCACCTATTCCTACAACGAGATCACCGCGGCCCACCCCGAGGTGAGCGAAGATGCCTTCGCGGAAATGGACGCCAACGGGGATGGTGAGATCGACGAGGACGAGCTGGCGATGGCCAAGGACGCCGGGATGCTGACGACCGAGGGCTAAGCCCACCACTCACGGAACGACAGCAGGCGGCCCCCGGTTTGCACCGGGGGCCGCTTTTTTGGGTCAGGCCAGGGTGCCGTCGGCCAAAAGCCGCGTTTTGCCTCGCAGATAGGGGTGCAGCGCCTCGGGCAGATCGACCGAACCATCCTCTTGCTGGCCGTTCTCCAGCACCGCGATCAGCGCCCGGCCCACGGCAAGGCCCGAGCCGTTAAGCGTATGAAGAAACTCGGGTTTTCCACCGCCTTCGGGGCGGAAACGGGCGTTCATGCGGCGCGCCTGGAAATCGCCGCAGACGGACACCGAGCTGATTTCGCGATAAGTGTTCTGACCGGGCAGCCAGACCTCGATATCGTGGGTTTTTTGCGCGCCGAACCCCATGTCGCCGGTGCACAGAACGATGGTACGATAAGGCAGACCCAGCGCCTCGAGCACGCTTTCGGCGCATTTGGTCATCCGCTCATGTTCGTTAAGCGATTGATCCGGATGGGTAATCGAGACCATCTCGACTTTTTCGAACTGGTGCTGACGCAGCATGCCGGCGGTGTCCTTGCCGGCGCTGCCCGCCTCGGAGCGGAAGCATTGGGTATGGGCGACATAACGGCGGGGCAGGGTGTCAGCATCGACCGTCAAGCCATTGACAATATTGGTCAAAGTCACCTCGGCCGTGGGGACGAGCCACCAGCCGTTGGTGGTTTGATAGCTGTCTTCGCCGAATTTCGGCAATTGCCCGGTGCCCTGCATCATCTCATCGCGCACCAGAACGGGGGTCCATGTTTCGGAAAGCCCATTATTTTCAACATGATGGTCGATCATGAACTGGGCCAGCGCGCGGTGGATGCGGGCCACGCCGCCTGACAGGACAACAAAGCGGGACCCGGAGAGTTTCGCCGCGGTTTCGAAATCCATTCCGGGCTTTACGCCGTTGATTTCAAAGTGTTCTTTCGGCTCGAACGCGAACGCGCGGGGGGTGCCCCAGCGGCGGATTTCGACATTGTCATCCTCGTCTTCGCCATCGGGCACGTCGGCCATCGGCGTGTTGGGCAAAGTCATAAGGAAATCAACAAGTTGCACGTCCAGTGCCTTGGCCTGGGCCTGCATCTCGGCGACTTCGGCCTTTTTCTCGGCCACCAGCGCGCGGAGGCGTTCGAATTCGGCCTCGTCGCCTTTGGCCTTGGCCGCGCCCACCTCTTTGCTGGCGCGGTTCTGATCGGCCTGCGCGGTTTCGGCCGCGTGGATGACCGAGCGCCTTTTTTCGTCCAATTCCAATATCTTGGCCGATGCCGGCTCGGCCCCGCGACGGGCAAGGGCGGCATCGAGAGCGGCCGGGTTTTCGCGGATGGCGCGGATATCATGCATGGCGGTCTTCCCTGGAAACTGGACGTAAGCGCGCCCCTATTGCCCGAAATCCGGCCCCGGGAAAAGGGGGGTCACAAGACATGCACAACACATGCACATGTGATGCATATGCGGGTTAGGGGGAGGTGTCCCAATAGGGCCAATAGAGTAGGTCCAATCGCTCGTATAATTTTCGCAAAAGATGCCCGGTGATTAAGTCGCTTGCAGGATGGGGCGACCAATTTTGAAAACCGCTCGCCAATAGCTCTTGAACAAGTTCTTCTTGAGCGTTGTCTAGCTGTCTGCCGCTTTCCATTGCTCCATTCAGTCTCCATCGTGTTGTAAACTCATTCTGTCCTGGATGCACGTCAGACACCCACTCGCACAGCACCGTGTCGCCGGTTCCAAATGTTTCTGCTATTTTATCTGGTGTTCCAAGGTAATCTACAGCGCTCAAATCCGAAGCTATGAAAGTTGTTCCTTTGATTGTCGCAAGGTTAATGGTGTCATTCATCCCACCCGCTACCGGCTCGGGATAGGTGATTTTTACATCGTTCAGTTTTGCTCCGGTTAGATCCGTTTGGAAAAAGTCCGCATAGTTAAGGAGTGAGCCTGTGAACAGCGCCCCGCGAAAATCTGATTGCCTCAAGTTCGCGGCTTCAAACCTTGAACCTGAGACATCAGCGGCGAAAAAGAAACCCCGATGGAAATCAACACCATCAAAGTTGCAGCCTCTTAAATCCAATCGCCACTTAGAGTCGTCCTCAATTCGCGCGACCTGGTGCACACGGCCCAAGACTTCGACGGCCTTCTGAAGGTCAAGCTGGGCGGGACGTTTTTTGAAAGGTGGAACTGTTGGGGTGAGGTTTGTAGCTGGGTGAGTTCCTCTCAGATAAGCTGCGAGCAGGCGGGCGATGCGGGGGGCCTCGTCGGGGCGTTCCCGGGCCAGCCCCTCCAGCCGGTCGACGGCGGCGGCGCGGGTGACGAGGTCATCGCGCTCTTCGCTGTGAAAGCTCCACGGGCCTTGGTGGGCGAGGGTGGCGCCGACGGGCAGGTGCAGCGGCTCGCCCTGGATTTCCTGTACAGTGGTGGGTTGGGTGTTCGGGCCGGTGGTGTAGGTCACCATGCGCACCCGGCGGGTTTCGGTGCGGCGCGCGGCGAGGTCGCGGGCGGCGGCGTTGATCTTGTCGTTGAACAGCGCCTCGGACGCGGTGTTGGCCTGCTGGCGGGTCAGCACAAGGCGGTTGAGGGTGATCGGCAGGGCCACCAGCGCACCCAGAACCGTGGTCAGCGCGGCCAGCTTGGCGATGGCAAAGCGCCAGTCCCATGTTTCGGGCTGTGTCGTGGGCGTCGCAGCCCAGATCGCGCCCCAGATCGTGGCCAGAAGACCGATGAACAGGACGAGTGTCAGCACCGCCCACATCAACATGGCGAGGAAGAACACGCCGCTGTTCATGGCGTGCAGGCCAAGGCGGGTTTTTAGGGTTTCCAGCGGCGGTTCCTTGTGGACGCGGGGCAGGACGGTGAAGGCGGCGATGCTGCCGAGGATGAGGGCGGCGAGGGTGACGAGGCCCCAGAAGTATTCGGGCGAAATGGGGAGGGTTACGCTGTCGCCGGTCATCGTTACGTCCTTCAACCTGTCGGGGCAGGATGGCGTGGGATTGCGCGTTAGGGAAGGGGGCGCGTAGTGTTGAATTTATCTTGGCACGGGCTGCAAGCCCGGGCCGCGCCCGACCCTCCCCCCGGGAGGGCGCTTTGGCGAAGTCTTTCGTTGCTTGAGCGGCGTTTGGGCTTTAGGGCGCATCGTATAAACCCGGCGATGCGAAGCGCCCGCCCAGGGTCGGGCGCGGCCCTGAACGCTTTTGAGCACGGTTGAGAGCCTATTAAATTTTTATGGTTAAATAAGAGTGCGTCACGAAGAACTGGCCTTGGCGATGGCTTTCGTCACTCGTGCGGCGTTTGGGCTTTGGGGCGTGGCGTGTTGAACTGGCGTTTCGAAGCGCCCACCCAGGGTCGGGCGCGGCCCTGATCAGGGAACCCAAATCGCCGCAGCGGCTGCCGCCCGGTTCGGCTTGCAAATGCGCCTTGGCGCACATAGGTTCCGCGCAATTCTCGCCTCGGGGTCTTCCGGGGCGATCCCATTGCAGACAAGGACCCGACCGATGGAAGCCTTTGGCCAGTTCATCCCGCTTATCCTGATCTTCGCGATCATGTATTTCCTGCTGATCCGCCCGCAGCAGAAGAAGCTGAAAGAGCATCAGCAGATGGTCGAGGCGCTGCGCCGGGGCGATCAGGTGGTGACCCAAGGCGGGCTGATTGGCAAGGTCAGCAAGGTCAAGGAAGACAACGAGATCGAGGTGGAACTGGCCGAGGGCGTGCGCGTGCGCGTCGTCAAGTCGACCATCGCGCAGGTTCTGAACAAGACCGAGCCGGCCGAGGCCAAGTAAACCGCCCGCGCCGCGCGCCGGCGCCACGAACAAGGCAGGATCATGCTACAGATCGATCTATGGAAACGGCTGGTGATCTGGGCGCTCGTGGCGCTGGGTCTGTTGCTGGCGATGCCCAATGCGTTCTACACGCGGGTGGAAACCTCGAACGACGCGCGTGCCGCGCTTGAGGCGGGGGCGACGGCAGAGGGGCTGCAAGAGCAGGCGGCGCTCTGGCCCGATTTCCTGCCCTCGGCGCTGGTGAACCTTGGCCTTGACCTGCGCGGCGGGGTGCACCTGCTGGCCGAGGTGCAGGTCGAGGACGTGTACGAAACCCGCATACAGGCCATGTGGCCCGAGGTGCTGGCGCTGCTGCGCGAGGAGCGGGCGCGGATCGGCACGTTCCGCTTGCAAGAGGGCGCGCCGGACGAGCTGCGCATCCGCCTGAACGAAAAGCCCGACATGGCGGCCGAGGCCGCGTCGCTGGTGCGCGGGCTGGCACGGCCCGTCAGCAGCGTGGCCGCGGCCGGCGCCAGCGATATCGATGTGTCGGTCGACGGCGCCGACGTGGTGATCCGCCTGTCGGATGCCGAGCGCCAGGCGATGGACCAACGCACGGTCGCGCAGGCGCTCGAGATCATCCGCCGGCGGATCGACGAGGTCGGCACGCGCGAACCCAAGATCCAGCGCCAGGGCGCCGACCGCATCCTGATCCAGGTGCCGGGCATCGGCAGCGCGGCCGAGTTGAAGGAAATCATCGGCACCACCGCGCAACTGACCTTTCAGCCGGTGGTGACACGCACCACGAACGGTGACATGCCCCCGGGGCCGGGCAACGAGCTGTTGCCGGCGATGGACGAGGACGGCGTGTTCTACGTGCTGG
>JAASTF010000154.1 GCA_021767525.1 Paracoccaceae bacterium | reverse complement strand
GCTTTATTCCGGCCACATCCGCGATAGTCCCGGGCGGTGCGCCAAGCACTGCCAAATCGCCAGCCCGGGGAGCGGTCTGGCGATCGCGCGGCGGCTGCGCCGCTGTTCGCGCGGGGGGTGATCGGGCCGTTGACCCTTACCCTGCTCGCGTGAGTTCCAGGAACACGTCTTGCAGATCGGCCTCGACCGTTTTCACGTCACGGATCGAGATGCCGGCCTGATGCACGGCGGCCAGCACATCCTCGGCCGAGGTGTGGGCGGCGCGATAGGTGATGGCGATGGCGCCGTCGGGGCGTTTTTCGACCTCCATCCCGGCGCCTTCGGGCAGCGTCGTCACGTCCTCGGCGGGGTGGATCAGCATGGTTTTCGCGTCGATCCGGCCCAGCAGGTTGGCGGTGCTGTCTTGCGCCACCTTTTCGCCGTGGTTGATGATGGCGATTTCGTCGCACATCTCTTCGGCCTCTTCCAGGTAATGGGTGGTCAGGATGATCGTCATGCCCTGTTCGTTCAGCTTGCGCACGTTCGACCACAGCATCTGCCGCAGTTCGATATCCACCCCGGCGGTGGGTTCGTCCAGCACCAGGATTTGCGGGCTGTGCACCAGCGCCTTGGCCAAGAGAAGCCGCCGGCGCATCCCGCCAGACAGGGTGCGGGCATAGGATTCGGCCTTGTCGGACAGGCCCACAAGTTCGAGAATCTCGTCCGACCGGCGCTGCGATTTCGGCACGCCGTAAAGCCCCGCCTGCACCTCGAGCGCGGCGCGGGGCGTGAAGAACGGATCGAGGTTCAGTTCCTGCGGCATCACGCCGATGGCCGCGCGCGATTGGCGCGGGTTCACATCCTGGTCGAAGCCCCAGATGCGCACGGTGCCCGCGCTTTTCACCACCAGACCGGCCAGGATGTTGATCAGCGTCGATTTGCCCGCGCCGTTGGGCCCCAAGAGGCCAAAAACCGAGCCTTCGGGAATCGCCAGGTCGATGCCTTTCAGCGCCTCTTTGGGCCCTGCGCCCTTTTGCCCGGCATAGGTTTTGCGCAACCCAGTGATCTCGATCGCGTTCCCGCTCATGGTGGCCTTGCCCCTTATCGCTGCTTCGCTCATAAGGGGCTAAACCATCAGCAGCCGAAAGGGAATGTCCCCATGTCGATCGACGCCCCCGAAACCAAGGTTGTGGACAGCTGGCGCGTGGCCTGCGACGGCGGCGAGGGCGCGCTGGGTCATCCGCGCGTGTGGTTGCAGATCCCGCAGGAAACCGGGTTCGTGGAATGCCCCTATTGCGATGCGAAATACGTGCATCGCGAGTTCGAGGGCAAAGCCTGACCTCACGCCGCGGTTTCCTGAACCTGGCCATATTGGCCGGGGCCGCGGGCCTGGCCTTTGGCGGCTCGGGCCTGTTGCGGCGGTTCGCGGATGGGCGGATCGCGTATCAGCCGATACCGGGGTTGCCGGGGTTTCGCCGCGTTGCGGGCGGGGCGGTGTCGGGCGGGCCGACGCCCTTTGTCGGGATCGACAGCGACCCCGCGCCGCGCCCCGCCCCCACCGCCCCCTGCGCCGGGCTGTTCGATCCGGGTCGGCCGCCGGATGCGGTGCCGATCGCCTATTTCACCGATGCGCGCTGTGTGAATTGCCGGCAGATGAGCCCGCTGCTGGCGCGGCTGGCGCAGCAGCCCGGCCTCCACGTCACATGGCATGAATGGCCGATCCTTGGGCAGCCCTCGCGCCGGGCGGCGCGCGCGGCCCTGGCGGCACGGGCGCAAGGCGCCTATGCCACGTTCCACCATGCGCTGATGGGTGGGCTGGCCCTGCCGACCGATGCCTACCTGGCAACGCTGGCGCAGCAGGCCGGGATCGACCCCAAGCGCCTGCTGGCCGACATGACCGGCCCGGCGGTGGAGCGCCAGCTGACGCGGACCGCGGCGCTGGCGCGGCGGTTCGGGTTCATCGGCACGCCCGGGCTGGTGATCGGGCGCACGGTGGTCACGGGCCGGATGGACGAACGGCGGCTGACGGCGCTGATCCACGACGCGCGCACCGACCCAAGCCCGTCGCCCTGCGACACCGCGCGTTAACCCGCTGGAAGCGCGCGCCGCTTCGTGGCAAGAACGGCGGGCAATGATCGCGCGGAGGGTTTGAACATGGCATTCGGCAAGGGTTGTCACCTGCATCTGATCGACGGGTCGGCCTATATCTTTCGCGCCTACCACGCCCTGCCACCGCTGACGCGGAAATCCGACGGGTTGCCCATCGGGGCGGTCAGCGGGTTTTGCAACATGCTGCAACGCTATATCGACGGCAACAACAGCGGGTCCGACGCGCCCACGCATGTGGCGGTGGTGTTCGACAAGGGCAGCCACACCTTCCGCAACGACCTGTACGATCAATACAAGGCCAACCGCGACGAGATGCCCGAGGATCTGCGCCCGCAGATCCCGCTGACCCGCCGCGCGACCGAGGCGTTCAACATCGCCTGCAAGGAAATCGAGGGGTTCGAGGCCGACGACATCATGGCCACGCTGGCCACCCAGGCGCGCGAGGCCGGGGGGCGGGTGACGATCCTGAGCTCTGACAAGGATTTGATGCAGCTGGTGGGCGACGGCGTCGAAATGCTGGACCCGATGAAGAACCGCCGCATCGACCGCGAAGGCGTGGAAGAAAAGTTTGGTGTAGGCCCCGAACGGGTGGTCGACGTGCAGGCGCTGGCGGGCGACAGCGTTGACAACGTGCCCGGCGCGCCCGGCATCGGGATCAAGACCGCGGCGCTGCTGATCAACGAGTTCGGAAGCCTTGAAGAGCTGTTGGACCGCGCCGAGGAAATCAAGCAGCCCAAGCGCCGCGAAACTCTGATCGAAAAGCGCGACCAGATCGAGCTGTCGAAAAAGCTGGTGCAGTTGGATTGCGACATGGACCTGCCGTTCACTCTGGACGATCTGGAGGTGCGCGAGGTCGATCCCGACAAGCTGCTGGAATTCCTGGCCGAGATGGAGTTTCGGACTCTGTCGAAACGCATCGCCGACGCGCTGGATGTCGAGCCGCCGGTTATCATGGACACCGATCCGGGCGGCACCGAGGTGGAAGGCCCCGCCGACCTGCCGTTCGAGCCGGACAAGTATGAATGCGTCCGCGATCTGGACGCTTTGCAGGCTTGGATCGACCGCATCAACGAGCGCGGATACGTGGCCATCGACACCGAAACCACGGGCCTCAACGAAATGCAGGCCGATCTGGTGGGCATTTCGCTGGCCGTGGATGCGGGGCACGCCTGTTACATCCCGCTGACCCATCGCGCGGGCGGGGCGGATGACCTGTTCGGGTCGGACGATTTGGCCGAAGGGCAGATACCCTTGGATGACGCGCTGGCCGCGTTGAAGCCGGTGTTGGAAGACCCGTCGGTTCTGAAAATCGGCCAGAACATGAAATACGACGCCAAGATTTTCGCGCGGTATGGCGTGCTGATCGCGCCAATAGACGACACGATGCTGATGTCTTACGCGATGAACGCGGGGCTGCACGGGCACGGGATGGATGCGCTGGCCGAGCGGTATCTGGGCCACACGCCGATCCCGATCAAGGAACTGATCGGCACCGGCAAAAGCCAGATCACGTTTGACCGGGTGCCGATCGACGAGGCGGTGAAATACGCCGCCGAAGACGCCGATATCACCCTGCGCCTGTGGCAGCGGTTCAAGCCGCAGTTGCATCAGACGCAGGTAACCACCGTCTATGAAACGCTGGAACGCCCGCTGGTGCCGGTGCTGGCAGGGATGGAGATGACGGGCATCAAGGTGGATCGGCAGGTGCTAAGCCGCATGTCGGGCGCCTTTGCGCAGAAAATGGCGCAGCTGGAGGACGAGATTCACCAGTTGGCGGGCGAAAAGTTCAACGTGGGCTCGCCCGCGCAGGTGGGCGAAATCCTGTTCGAAAAGATGGGGCTGGAAGGCGGCAAGAAGGGCAAGACGGGCAAATACTCGACCCCCGCCGATGTGCTGGAGGATCTGGCGACCGAGCATGACCTGCCCGCCCGCATCCTGGACTGGCGGCAGGTGAGCAAGCTGAAATCCACCTACACCGATGCGCTGCAAGATCATATCGACCCCGATACGGGCCGCGTGCACACGTCATATGTGCAGACGGGGGCCAGCACGGGGCGCTTGGCCTCGACCGATCCGAACCTGCAAAACATCCCCGTGCGCACCGAAGAAGGCCGCCGCATCCGCGAGGCCTTTGTGGCCGAGGAAGGCAAGGTGCTGCTGAGCCTGGATTACAGCCAGATCGAGCTGCGCATCCTGGCGCATGTGGCGGGGATCGACGCGCTGAAAGCGGCGTTTCGCGACGGCCAGGACATTCACGCCATGACCGCCAGCGAAATGTTCGACGTGCCATTGGACGAAATGACGCCCGAGGTGCGCCGACAGGCCAAGGCCATCAATTTCGGCGTGATCTATGGCATTTCGGGCTTTGGCCTGGCGCGCAACCTGCGCATCCCGCGGGCCGAGGCGCAGGGGTTCATCGACCGCTATTTCGAGCGTTTCCCCGGCATCAAGGATTACATGAACGACACGGTGAAATTCGCCAAGGAGCACGGGTTCGTCCAAACCCTGTTCGGCCGCAAGATTCACACGCCCGAAATCAACGCCAAGGGCCCCGGCGCGGGCTTTGCCAAGCGCGCGGCGATCAACGCGCCGATCCAGGGCACCGCCGCCGACGTGATCCGGCGCGCGATGGTGCGGATGCCCGACGCGATTGCCGACCTGCCCGCCAAGATGCTGTTGCAGGTGCATGACGAATTGCTGTTCGAGGTCGATGAGGGTGCCGCCGACAAGGTCATCGCCGTCGCCCGCGAGGTGATGGAGGGCGCGTCGGACCCGGCGGTGCATCTGGACGTGCCGCTGATCGTGGATGCGGGCCAGGGCGCCAACTGGGCCGAGGCGCATTAAGCCGCGCCTTACCCCCTGGCCAGTTGCGGGGCCATCACGCAGAGCATTTCGAACATGATCGACACCGCCAAAAAGGCGGTGTTGCCCGAGGCGTCGAAGGGCGGCGAAACCTCGACCATGTCGGCGCCGATCAGGTTCACGCCCGCCAGTTCGCGCACCACTTGTAGCGCCTGGTAGCTGTTCGGCCCGCCCACCTCGGGCGTGCCGGTGCCGGGGGCGAAGGTGGGGTCGACGAAATCGATATCGTAGCTGAGATAGGTGGGCGCGGTGCCGACGATCTGCCGCGCCTCGGCCATTACATCGGTCACACCGCGGGCGTGAAATTCCTCGATCGGGATCACGCGGATGCCCACGCTGTCGGCGAAATCGCGATCCTCGCTGTCGTAGGCGGTGCCGCGAATGCCGATCTGCACCACGCGTTTCGGGTCGAGCAGCCCTTCCTCGACCGCGCGGCGAAAGGGGGTGCCGTGGGTGTACATCGTGCCGCCGAAATAGCTGTGGAACAGGTCGGTGTGGCTGTCGAAATGCACCATGCCAAGCGGGCCGGATTTGGCCAGCGCGCGCAGAACGGGCAGCGAGGTCAGGTGATCGCCCCCCGCCGTCAGCGGCGTGATGCCCGCCTGCACCAGCCGGTCGTAAAAGGCGGTGATGCGGGAAAGGCTGTCCTGAATATCCGCCGGGTTGGGGCCGACATCGCCCAGGTCGGCGCAATTCACCATCTCGAACGGGCGCACGCCGGTTACGCCATGCTGCGCGCGGATCATGGTCGAGGCATCTCGCAGCTGGCGCGGCCCGTGGCGCGGGCCGGGGCGGTTGGTGGTGCCGCTGTCCCAGGGCACGCCCACCAGACCGATCCGCACGTCGGCAAGGCGCGGGTCATCGAGGCCCAGATGCGGCAGGCGCATGAAGGTTGGCACGCCGGCAAAGCGCGGCAGGTCAAAGCCGCTGACGGGGTGGAAAAAGGGATCTGAGGTCATCGCGGGCTCCTGTGTCGGGGCCATTGGGGGCCAGCCCCCAAACCCCCGGAGTTTACTTGGCAAGATGAAGGGGTGGACGGGCGTGATGGGTGACGGGGCCATCGCCCTGCGCCGCGATCCGTGCGATGGCGGCGGCGATGGGTTCATGGGCCACGGCCATGTGGTGGGCGTTGGCGTGGATCAGGGTGTGGGCATCGACGACCCAGGCCACGTGGCCGCGCCAGAACAGCAGGTCGCCGCGCTGGTAGGTGGCGTCGGGGGCGGCGGGGAAATGGGCCTGTTGCTGGTCGCTGTCGCCGGGGCAGTCGATGCCGCAGGCATGGCAGGCAATCTGCACGAGGCCGGAACAGTCGATCCCGAAGGACGAGTTTCCGCCCCATAGGTAAGGCGTGCCCAGCAGGCGTTCGGCCACAGCGACAGGGTCGGGTTCGCGCTGGTCGCGGGGGGCGAGGTGCTGGCGCGGCACGAACAGAACCTCGTCCGTCACGCCGCCGCTGCGCCAGGCGATCTGCGCCCACGCGTCGTCGCCGCCAGTGACCGGCAAAACGGCGCCGTAGGGCAGCGGCAGCACGCGCCCCATGACCTTGAGCCCCGGCGTCGTCTTGCCGTAGCTGCGCGCCACCGCGATCCGGTGCGTGGCGGGGTCAAGCGGTGGGTTGTAGAGGTCCATCATCTCGACCCAGCCGACATAGCCGTCGCGTTCGGCATAGCCGAAGACCCAGCCGGGTTCATGGTCGAGGTCGACGAAGACCGCGCCGCGCAGCAACTGACGATCCCGCGCGCCGCCCGGTTCCGCGCACAGATCGGCAACAGGCGCAGTGACGACGCAGCGTTTGCCGTCGGTGTAGGTGTCGGCGTCGACGGTGCCGCGCAGGCTTTGATGCGCGACGCGTCCGTTGAAGCGCAGCAGCCGCCGGTCGGTCACAGGCCCAGCACCTGCGGCAGCGCATCGAGGATGGCGCGCGCGCCCTGCCCCACGCCGCCCTTGGGCCGGGCGGGGGCGGGGGTCGGGTTCCAGCCGTAGATGTCGAAATGGGTGTAGGGCGTGTCGCCCACGAAGCGGCGCAGGAACAGGGCCGCGGTGATCGAGCCTGCGAAGCCGCCCGAGGGCGCGTTGTCCAGATCGGCGATGCCGGGTTCGATCATCTTTTCATAGGGCTCCCAGAACGGCATGCGCCAGACCGGGTCGGCCACGGTTTGCGCGGCGTCGGCCAGCGCCCGGGCCATGC
>JAASTF010000153.1 GCA_021767525.1 Paracoccaceae bacterium | reverse complement strand
TCTCCTCGGCCGCCATGCGCAGCGACCCGTCGCGCAGCTTGGATGTCATCATCACCGGCGCGCCAAAGGCCTCGCCCATCTCGACCAGGCGTTTGTTGTCAGCCGTCAGGCGGATCTGCGGCAGGTTGTTGCGCTGAATGGCCGCCGAATGCAGGTCGATCCCGAAATCGGCCCGCGCCACGATCTCGTTCAGAAAGATATGCGCCAGCCGCGCCCCCAGCGACCCGGTGGGCGAACCCGGAAAACAGCGGTTCAGATCGCGCCGGTCGGGCAGATACCGCGCGTGGTTCAGAAACCCGAAGGTGTTGACGATGGGCACCGCCATCAGCGTGCCCGCCATCGTGTCCAGGGGCCGCGCCCGCAGCAGGCGGCGCACGATATCCACGCCGATCACCTCGTCGCCGTGAATGGCGGCGCTGACGAACATCACCGGGCCGGGGCGGCGGCCATGCACCACCTGCACCGACAGCGTGACGGGCGTATGATCCGACAGCGCCGAAACCGGCAGTTCGATCACCTTGCGCGTTCCGGCGGCGACCTCTTGCCCCGCCAGAACGAACGGCGCGGGCCGCGCCGTCATCCCTTGCCCTTGGTCTTGGTCGCCCCGTCGCGCGCGTTCTTGGCCATGAAATCGATGATCATCCCCGCGATATCCTTGCCGGTGGCCTTTTCCACGCCTTCCAGACCGGGCGAGCTGTTGACCTCCATCACCACCGGCCCGTGATTGCTGCGCAGCATGTCCACGCCACAGACATTCAGGCCCATCGACTTGGCCGCGCGCACGGCGGTCGAGCGTTCCTCGGGCGTGATCTTGATCGCCTGGGCCGAGCCGCCCCGGTGCAGGTTCGACCGGAACTCGCCTTCGGCGCCGGTGCGCTTCATCGCGGCCACCACCTTGCCGCCGATGACAAAGGCGCGAATGTCGGTGCCGCCGGCCTCTTTGATGAACTCTTGCACCAGGATGTTCACGCCCGCGCCGCGGAACGCCTCGATCACCGACTTGGCCGAGCGGTTGGTGTCGGCCAGAACCACCCCGATGCCCTGCGTACCCTCCAACAGCTTGATCACCACCGGCGTGCCCCCGGCCAGAGACATCACCTCTTCGGCCTTTTTCGGGTCATGCGCAAAGGTCGTCACCGGCAGCCCGATCCCGTCGCGCGCCAGCAACTGCATCGACCGCAGCTTGTCTCGGCTTCGCCCGATGGCCACGGATTCGTTCAGCGGATAGGTGCCCTGCATCTCGAACTGGCGCAGCACCGCCAGGCCATAAAACGTGATCGAAGCGCCGATCCGCGGAATCACCGCGTCGTATTTCGGCAGCTTCGATCCGTCGTAATAAATCTCGGGCCGGCGCGAGGCGATGTTCATCGAACAGCGCAGCGTGTTGATCATTTCAAACTCGTGCCCGCGCTCCTCGGCGGCCTCTTGCATCCGCTTGTGCGAGTATAGACGCGGGTTGCGCGTCAGCATGGCAATCTTCATTGCGAAACCTCCGTTCGGCCCGTCTCGGGCGTCGTGTTCTGTTCAATTTTCGGCATACCCAGCAGAAACGACCGGCCCGCATCCACCAGGATGCGCCGCCGCCGAATCGCCGTACGGCCCAGGATGATCGGCATCGCCATGTTCGCGCGGTCGGCCAGGGTGATCTCGATATGCCACTGACGCGCGCCCAACACCATCAGGGTTTCAATCACCAATCGGTCCTGCGGAGCGCCACTGGTGTTCTTGACCGCGCGCTCGCCCAGCAGCGGCGCCTCGACATCGCGGGCACGCAATCCGCTGGCATGCGGGATGTGAAATTTCACCCAGTCGCGCCCGTCGCGTTCGAACGGGCGGATATGCGTGGCATGGATGGCCGAGCTGCGCGCGCCCGTGTCGATCTTGGCATTCACCAGCGGAATACCCAGCCCCGGCAGGGCGATCTTTTCACGCCATCCGATGATGGTGGGTGGTTTCTTGGGCGGGGCTTTGGCACTCATTCCACGGCTCTTGTCCAGGCGATTGACCTTACCCTGCCACAGCGCCCGCGCCCGGGTAAGCCCCCACACCTGCGCGCACAGACCGGCGCAGCCCCCAGATATGGCCCCGGCCACGAAAAAGGCCCCCGGAAAATCCGGGGGCCTTCATCGTCGGATTAATTCGGCTTACGCGCTGCGCTTGGTGGTGCGCAGGTAGGGCAGTTTCACGTCGATCTCGCCGAATTTCTCGCGCGCCTGGTCATCGGTCAGCGTCAGCGCCACGATCACGTCCTGCCCGGCGGTCCAGTTCGCGCCGGTCGCGATCGGGTTGCCCCACGTCGCCTGCAGCGCATCCAGCGCGCGCAGAACTTCGGCAAAGTTGCGGCCCACCGACATCGGGTAGGTCATGATCAGCTGCACCTTCTTGTCGGGGCTGATGATGAACACCGACCGGACCGAAGCGCTGTCCGCCGCCGTGCGGCCGTCGGGCAGGTAGGCTTCGGCCGGCAGCATGTCGAACGCCTTGGACACCTCCAGGTCTTCGTCGGCGATAATCGGGAACCCCGCCTTCGCACCGGCATAGCCTTCGATGTCCGATTTCCACTGCACATGCTCGTCCACGCCATCAACCGACAGGCCGATCACCTTGGTGCCGCGCTTTTCCCATTCGTCGGCCAGCTGCGCCACGGCGCCGAACTCGGTCGTGCAGACAGGGGTGAAATCCTTGGGGTGGCTGAACAGGATCGCCCAGCTGTCGCCGATCCAGTCGTGAAACGTGATCTCGCCCTGGTCGGTGGCGGCGGTGAAGTTGGGGACGGTGTCGTTGATTCTCAGGCCCATGTTCAAATCCTCTCAAAACGGTCGGGTTTCATATTCCGAAACTTAGATACATTCTAAACTCAAGATTACCAGAGGCCCCGTCGCACATTCGACCCCCGCGTGACAGGATGTCGCAAATCCCGGCCAAATCCCGCCATGCGGAAGTTTGATCAAATCGCAGCGACGTGGCTTGCCCCGCGCCTGCGCTGGTGACAGAGTGTCGCCAAATCGCCGACCGCACGGTCGGTGAAACAGCATGTTAGCGGAGGATTCGACATGATCGAGAAGCGCCAGTTCTACATCAACGGGGAATGGGTCGACCCCAAGGAAGGCCGCGATTGCGAGGTCATCAACCCCACCACCGAAGAGCCCTGCGCCGTCATCTCGCTGGGTGGCAAGGCCGACACCGACGCCGCCGTGGCCGCCGCCAAGGCCGCACTGCCCGGCTGGATGGCCACCCCGGTCGAGGAACGGCTGAACCTGATCCGCAAGCTGGCCGAAATCTACAAGGCCCGGTCCGAGGAAATGGCCCAGGCGATCAGCATGGAAATGGGCGCGCCCATCGATCTGGCGCGCAGCGCGCAATGGGGTGCGGGCTATGCCCATATCAAGAACTTCCTGAAAGCCGCCGAAGGCTTTGAGTTTATCAAGCCGCTGGGCGATCACGCCCCGAACGACCGCATCGTACACGAGGCCGTGGGCGTCTGCGCACTGATCACGCCCTGGAACTGGCCGATGAACCAGATCACGCTCAAGGTCATCGCCGCCGCGGTGGCGGGCTGCACGATGGTTCTGAAACCGTCCGAAGAAAGCCCGCTCGACGCGCTGCTTTTTGCCGAGATGATGGACGAGGCCGGTTTCCCCAAGGGCGTGTTCAACCTGGTCAATGGTGACGGCGCGGGCGTCGGCAGCCAGCTGTCGGGTCACCCCGATGTGGACATGGTCAGCTTTACCGGCTCGACCCGCGCGGGCATCGCCATTTCCAAGAACGCCGCCGAAACGCTGAAACGCGTGCACCTGGAACTGGGCGGCAAGGGCGCCAACATCGTCTTTGAAGACGCCGATGAAAAGGCGGTGAAACGCGGCGTGCTGCACATGATGAACAACACCGGTCAAAGCTGTAATGCCCCCAGCCGGATGCTTGTGCAGAAAGGCATCTACGACAAGGCCGTGGAAACGGCCGCCGAAGTGGCGAACTCGGTTCAGGTTGGCCCCGCCAACGAGGAAGGCCGCCATATCGGCCCCGTCGTGAACGAGGCACAGTGGAACAAGATCCAGGGCCTGATCCAAAAGGGCATCGACGAAGGCGCGCGCCTTGTCGCCGGGGGCACCGGCCGGCCCGAAGGCTTCAACAAGGGCTATTACGTGCGCCCCACGGTCTTTGCCGATGTCACCAACGACATGACCATCGCGCGCGAAGAGATCTTTGGCCCCGTGCTGTCGATCATCCCCTTCGAGACCGAAGAAGAGGCGGTGCAGATCGCCAATGACACGGTCTATGGCCTGACCAACTATGTGCAGACGCAAAGCGGCGAGCGTGCCAACCGCGTGGCCAAGCAGCTGCGCTCGGGCATGGTGGAAATGAACGGCAATCCGCGCGGCGCCGGCGCGCCCTTCGGCGGCATGAAGCAGTCGGGCAACGGCCGCGAAGGCGGCGTCTGGGGCATCGAGGACTTCCTCGAAGTCAAGGCCGTCTCGGGCTGGGACGCGGCCTAAGCCATCCTTACCGAAGTTTTCAAAGGGGCGCTCCGGCGCCCCTTTTTGTGTGCCCGCCGCGCCGGGTGCTCGCCCACCCAACCGCCCCGCCCGGCACCGCCGGGCAGCGCCCGACCTCCCCCCGGAGGGCGCTTTTGGCGATGCCGTAAACAGCACGCGCCACGTTAAAGCTTAAAAGAAACCACGCAGACCCAACGCCGCTCCCGCGCCCTCCAGGTCGGGCGCCGCCCTCTGTCGCGCCAGCGCCGGCCCGGGGGGCGGTCCGGCGACGGCGCGGCGGGCCTGCGGCCCGCTATTCGCGCCGAGTGCTCTCCAATTCAACCGCCCCGCCCGGCACCGCCGGGCAGCGCCTGACTTCCCCCCAAAAGGGCGCTTTTGGCGATGCCGCACACAGCACGCACGACATGAAAGCTTGAAAGAAACCACGCAGACCCAAGGCCGCACCCGCGCCCTACAGGTCGGGCGCCGCCCTCTGTCGCGCCGGGGCCGTCGCACACACGGCCCCAACCGAATAGCGCCCTACGCCTCCACTCGCTGGTGCACCTCGACCACGTTGCCATCGGGATCGTAGAAAAAAATCTGCCACCACCCCTTCACCGCCGTGTGGCCCCAGTCGGAATAGGGGATGCCCTGCGCCTCCAGATGCGCCTTGAACGCCTCCATGTCGTCGGTGCGAAAGGCGATATGCCCCCGATCCACCGGGTTCACCACGTGCCCGGTGCGAAACCCGGCCTGCATGTCACGCTGCGCCAGGTGCATCTGCACCTCGCCATCGCTGCGAAAGGCCACGTCCCCGGCATAGCCTTTGCCCTTTTCCAGCGCGGGCACATCGTCTTGCGGCACATCCAGCCCCATCACGTCGCGGTAAAAGGCGTCCATCTCGTCCACCTTGTCGGTCGCCAGGTTGATGTGGTGCAGCGTCAGCTTCATGGGTTCTCTCCTCTCCCCGATTGCGCGCAGCCTAGCACGACGCGCGCAGCACGCCAGCGCGCCGTGTTAACCACGCGCCGGGCGCATCGCCATATGTATCGGATGTGCATGGGATGTGTATCGGTTGTGCAGACGGTTTTCAGCGCCGCATCAAGGCGTTAACCCCGATTCGCCGCTCAGAACGGGGCCTTCGCCTTGAACGCCATCCCCACACCCCCATCCGGGTGGCGCAGGCGCAACTCCTCGGAATGCAGCATCAGCCGGTCATACCCATCCCGCGCGTCCCCTTCGGCATAGAAGGGATCGCCCAGGATGGGATGGCCCAGCGCCTGCATATGCACCCGCAACTGGTGACTGCGCCCCGTGCGCGGCATCAGCCGCACCCGCGTTTCGCCGTCGTCATAGCGGGTCACGCGCCAATCGGTCTGCGCGGGCTTTCCGGTGTCGTGGCAGACCATCTGCCGGGGCCTGTTGGGCCAGTCCACGATCAGCGGCAGATCGACCGTGCCCTTGCGCGGCTCCAACCGGCCAAATACCCGTGCCACATAGGTTTTCTTGACCTGACGCTTTTCGAATTGCAGCCCCAGATGCCGCTGCGCATGGGGCGTCAGGGCAAAGACCATCACGCCCGAGGTATCGCGATCCAGCCGGTGCACCAGCAGCGCCGTGGGAAAGGCCGCCTCCACCCGCGTCAGCAGGCAATCGGCCAGATGGTCGCCCTTGCCCGGCACCGACAACAGGCCCGCGGGCTTGTTGAGGATGACAAGGTGCATATCCTCGTGCAGCACGTCCAGCGGCGTGTCGGGGGGATTGTAGGCGTCGGTCATGGGCGCTGTTTACCGGCGCAGGCACGCGGCGTCCATGCCGTCAATCGGGCAAGCGCCGGGCGATATAAAATCCATAGCTGACGTAATCGGCAAAGCGCTGGTAAAGGCCGACCTCTCGCTGCTCCGCCGCGACAATCGCCCGCGCCGCATCGCTGTCATAGCGTGCAAGGAAGTCAGAAAATCGTTTGATTATGGGGGAATAGTAGTTTTCCATCCACTCGACATGGCCCTGCGGAAAATACCCGATGAGCATGTATCCAGACGCCTCCAACTGTGCGATCTTTGTGCCCGCCGTGGCCACCTGCGGGTATTCCTGCGCCCAGTGTTCGGTCAGTTCTTCGGGCCGCTCGGCGGTCAGCCATGTCAGTTCAGACACCGCCAAAACGCCACCGGGTTTCAGAAACCGCCGCCATGCCGTGATGCCGGCCTCGAAGCCGATGTTGTAGATCGCGCCCTCGGCCCAGATCGCATCCAGACTGCCGGGTGCAAAGGGCAAGTCGTCCATCGAGGCCGCCAGCGTGTCGATCCGATCTGACAGCCCGGCCTTTTCCGCATGGTCTTCAAGCACTTGCAGGAAGTCGGGAAACAGGTCCACCGCCGTCACATGCGCATCCAGTTCGGCCGCGATAACACGCGTGGCCGCCCCGGTGCCGCACCCGATATCGGCCACGCGCAACCCCGCCTGCCCACGCAGCCCCGACAGGTCCAGCGCGCGGCGCGTGGCGGCATCGCTGCCCGGGCCCTGGCGCGCGCCTTCGCGGTGCAGGTCAACCAGCAGCTTCAGATCATCCATGTCCTTGCCCTCAAAAGAAAAAACCGCGCCGGGATACGGCGCGGTTTCAAAGCTTAGTGCAGACCGGATCAGGCGGCCAGATCGGCCATGATCCGCGACAGATGGTAATCGGTATCGCCCAACTGCGCGTCCAGCATTACCAGCCGCTTGGCATAATGCGAGATC
>JAASTF010000011.1 GCA_021767525.1 Paracoccaceae bacterium | reverse complement strand
TGCCGCCACAGACCCGCGTGCTGGCACAGAACGCGTTTTGCGCCTATGCGGCACTGGCCATCGGCGACAGCATCCTGACCGTGCAGGCGCATCCCGAGTTCGGGCGCGACGTGATAAAGGGCCTGCTGGATCACCGCGCCAAGGGCAATGTGCCCAACGACCAGATCGCCGCCACCCGCGCCGCCCTGGACACGCCCACGCACGGGCCGGATTTCGGTGCGCGCATCGCCGCCTTTTTCCACCAACACGCCAAGGAGGGCGCGGCATGAGCGACTGGACCCACACCCTGCCAGAGCCCGCCCGCGCCTACCTGGAGGGCCGCCGGTTGGACGAGGTGGAATGCATAATCTCGGATTTGCCCGGCATCGCACGGGGCAAGGCCGTGCCCGCCAGCAAGTTCGGGCGGATGGAGTATTTCCACCTGCCCGACAGCATCTTTTACCAAACCATCACCGGCGACTGGGGCGAGGCCGCGGGCGAAGAGGGGTTCATCGAGCGTGACATGCTGCTTTACCCCGACATGTCCACAGCCACCGCCGCCCCCTGGACCGCCGACTGGACCTTGCAGGTGATCCACGACGCGTTCGACCGCAAGGGCACGCCCATCCCGTTCAGCCCGCGGAATGTGCTGCGCAAGGTTGTCGATCTTTACATAGCGCAGGGCTGGAAACCCGTGGTCGCGCCCGAGATGGAATTCTACCTGGTCGCGCGCAACCTGGACCCGGCGAAAAAGATCGAGCCGATGATGGGCCGTTCGGGGCGGCCGGCAGCGGCGCGGCAGGCCTATTCCATGTCGGCGGTCGACGAGTTCGGCCCGGTGATCGACGACATCTACGACTTTGCCGAAGCCCAGGGGTTCGAGATCGACGGCATCACCCAGGAAGGCGGCGCCGGCCAGTTGGAGATCAACCTGCGTCACGGCGATCCGGTCAAGCTGGCGGACGAGGTGTTTTTCTTCAAGCGGCTGATCCGCGAGGCCGCGCTGCGCCACGATTGCTTTGCCACCTTCATGGCCAAACCGATTGAGGACGAGCCGGGAAGCGCCATGCATATCCACCACTCGGTTCTGGATATGGAAACCGGGCAGAACATCTTTTCCGGGCCGCAGGGGGGCGAGACCGACGCGTTCTTCAACTTCCTGGGCGGGATGCAGAAACACCTGCCCTCGACCATCGCGATCATGGCGCCTTACGTGAACAGCTATCGCCGCTACGTGCGCGATCACGCGGCGCCGATCAACCTGGCCTGGGGACGTGATAACCGCACCACCGGCATCCGCGTGCCCCTGTCGCGCCCGGAAAGCCGGCGGATCGAAAACCGTCTGGCGGGCATGGATTGCAACCCTTACCTGGGCATCGCGGCCAGCCTGGCCTGCGGATATTTGGGCCTGATGAACGAGGAATGGCCCGACAAGCAGTTCAAGGGCGACGCCTATGAAAGCGAAGAGGATATTCCCCGCGTTCTGGGCCAGGCGCTGGACCTGTTCGAAGCGGCAACCGACATTCACGACGTGATGGGGGCCGAGTTCGCCCGCGTCTATGGCATCGTCAAACGCACCGAATACGAGGAATTCCTGCAAGTGATCTCGCCCTGGGAGCGCGAGCACCTGCTGATGAACGTCTGACCGGGGGCCGCCGAAATCTTGCATCAAGATTTCGGTTCGCTTTCTTTGTTTCAAAGAAAGCGACGCCTTCGGCAAACCGGGAAAACCGCCAGTATGGACCTGCTTTATTCGAACGATCGCCCCGGCACCTATCCGCAAAGCTGGTACGCTGCCACGGCCCATGACGCGCCGGACCACCCCGAGCTTCGGGGCGAGGTCACGGCCGATGTCTGCGTGGTCGGTGCAGGGTTCACGGGGCTGTCCACGGCGTTGCACCTGGCGCAACGCGGGGTGGATGTGGTTCTGCTCGATGCGCATCGCGTGGGCTTTGGCGCGTCGGGGCGCAATGGCGGGCAGCTGGGCAGCGGCCAGCGGCAGGATCAGAAGACGCTGATCAAGATGATGGGCCGCGATGACGCGCGGCACCTGTGGCTGTTGGGCGAAGAGGCCAAGCAACTGGTGCGCGGGCTGATCGACACCCACCAGATCGACTGCGATTACCGCCCCGGCGTCGCCTGGACCGGGTTCAGCGACAGCGAAACCCGCGACTTGCACGCCTATGCCGACCTGCTGGAACGCGAGTATGGCTATGACCAGGTCGAGCGGCTGGATGCGGCGGCCTGCCATGCGCTTTGCCCCTCGCCCGCCTATAGGGGCGGGGTCTTGGACATGGGCGCGGGCCATCTGCACCCGCTGAATTTCGCGCTGGGGCTGGCCCGCGCGTCCAGCGCCGCGGGCGTGCGGATATTTGAGCGCAGCCGCGTCCACCACGTGCAGGATGGCCGCCCGGCCACGGTGCGCACCGACCGGGGGCTGGTGCGCACCGAAACGGTTGTTCTGGCCGGCAATGGCTATCTGGGCGGGCTGAATCGCAAGGTCGCGGCCCGGGTCATGCCGATCAACAATTTCGTCGCCGCGACCGCGCCCCTGGGCGACCGCGCGGCCGAGGTTCTGACCCGCGACGTTGCGGTGGCCGACAGCAAGTTCGTGGTGAATTACTTTCGCCTGAGCCGCGACAAGCGTCTGCTGTTCGGCGGCGGCGAAAGCTATGGCTATCGCTTTCCCTCGGACATCGCCGCCAAGGTGCGCAAGCCGATGACCGAGATTTTCCCGCATCTCGCCGATGTGCCGATCGATTATGCCTGGGGCGGCACGCTGGCCATCACGATGAAACGCCTGCCCTTCCTGGCGCGGGTGGGCGACAGCATCCTGTCCTCGTCGGGATACTCGGGGCACGGGGTCGGCACGGCCACCCATGCCGGGCTGGTGGTGGCGCAGGCGATCCTGGGCCAAAGCGCCGGGTTCGATGTGATGGCGCGCCTGCCGGTGCCGCGGTTTCCGGGCGGTCCGGCCTTTCGCAGCCCGCTGCTGACCCTCGCGATGACCTGGTACGCCCTGCGCGACCGGCTGGGCGTGTAGCAGCCCCTTATTTTCAACGCGCAACATACTGCCTGTTCGGCCCACATAGCGCATCGGGGGTTGTTTTTTCGACCGCTTCCTTTAGAAATCCCGAAAAAGAAATTCAGGAAAGCCGAAAACATGACGCTTGCCCCCAATGTCTACGATGCCGAGCCCATCCCCCCCGCCGCCCGCGCCGAAATCGAGCGGTTGCTGCAATCGGGTGACCTGTTCCGCTATACCGCGCCGGCGGATGCGCCCGTGTCGCTGCTGGAGCGTGAATTCGCGCAGATGATGGGGGCCAAGTATGCGCTGGCGGTGTCGTCCTGCTCGGCCGCGTTGTTCCTGTCGCTCAAGGCGCTGAACCTGCCGCGCGGGGCCAAGGTGCTGATCCCGGCCTTTACCTTTGCGGCCGTGCCCTCGTCGATCGTGCACGCGGATTGCGAGCCGCTGTTGTGCGAGGTGGGCGACAATTACCGCATCGACCTGGCGGATTTCGAGGCCAAGATCACCCAGGCCGACGCCATCATGATCAGCCACATGCGCGGCCACACCAGCGATATGGACGCGATCATGGCGGCCGCCGCCAAGCTCGGCCTGCCGGTGATCGAGGACGCGGCCCATTCGCTGGGCACCACCTGGGGCGGGCAGAATATCGGCACGATCGGGCAGATCGGCTGTTTCAGCTTTCAGTCCTACAAGCTGCTGAACAGCGGCGAGGGCGGCATCCTGATCACCGACGACCCCGATATCCTGGCGCGCGCGGTCATCATGTCGGGCGCCTATGAACACAACTGGCGCAAGCACGGCACCGATCCGGCGCTGGATGCGGCCTTTGCCCGCGTGCAGAACCAGCTGCCGCTTTACAACCTGCGCTTGGGCAACCTGTCGGCGGCCGTGGTGCGCGCACAGCTGGCCGAGGTGGCCCGCCGCATCCGCGACGGCCGGCGCAACCACGATCACGTGGCCGCGCAGCTGAACCTAAGCCCCTGGATCGAGGTGCCCGAGAAACTGGCCCCCGAAGAGCGCGCGCCGGATTCGATCCAGTTCAACCTTTGCGGCATGGACGAGGATGAAATCCGCGCCTTTGCTGACGCAGCCGCCGCGCGCGGCGTCAAGGTGCAGGTATTCGGGCTAAGCCAGGACAACGCCCGCGCCTATTGGAATTGGCAATTCCTGGCCGACCTGCCCGACCTGCCGCAGACCCGCGCCATGCTGATGCGCGCCTGCGACGTGCGCCTGCCCGCGCGGCTGACGCTGGACGAGTGCGATTTCGTGGCCGATGCGCTGATCCGCGCGGCACAGGACATCAAGGGCAACCTGCGCGCCACCGGCACCTGACACCACCGCTTGCCAACCCGGCCCGCCGCGCCCATCCTGCCCGAAACGCAGGAGGGTGCGATGGCGGATCTATCGAAAGGCGCGGCCTGGATGGCGGGGGAGATCCTGCCCATATCCGAGGCGAAAATCGGCGTGACGGATTGGGGGCTGACCCATTCGGATGTCACCTATGACGTGGTCCCGGTCTGGAAAGGCGGGTTTTTCCGGCTGGACGATTACATGGACCGCTTTATCGAAAGCATGGCCGCCATGCGGCTGGACCCAGGGCTGAGCCGCGCCCAGATGGTGCAGGCGCTGACCGACATGATGGCCGCCAGCGGCTTGCAGGATGCGTATTGTGCGATGGTCTGCGCGCGCGGCGCGCCGCTGATCCCCGGCAGCCGCGATCCGCGGGACTGCGGCAACCATTTCTATGCCTGGTGCGTGCCCTATGTGCACGTGATCCCGTTCGATGTGGCCGAAAAGGGCGCCAGCGCGCTGATCCCCGACAGCCCCCGCCGCATCCCCGAAGATAGCGTGAACCCGCGCGCCAAGAATTATCACTGGGGCGATTTCACCGACGGGCTGTTCCAAGCGAAGGAATCCGGGTTCGACACGGTTATATTGCTGGATCACGCGGGCAATGTGACCGAGGGGCCGGGCTTCAACGTCTTTGCGATCAAGGGCCAGCGCATCACCACCAGCGCGCACGGGGTGCTGGGCGGCATCACGCGGCGCACCGTGCTGGAGATGGCGAAAGCGCGCGGCATGACACCCGAGGAACGGCCGCTGCCGCTGGACGAGTTTCTTGAAGCGGACGAGGTGTTCCTGTCGTCCTCGGGCGGCGGCGTGACGCCCGTGGTGCGCGTGGGCGATCGCGTGTTCGGAAACGGTGCGCCCGGGCCTGTCGCGCAAGAGCTGCGCCGGACATATTTCGAATGGCTGCAGGCGCCGCGTTTCCGCACGGAAATCGCCTATGGCACCGGATAAAGCCCGGCACCGCGCGTGCGGTTAATGCATCCGCAGCACATCGGCCATGAACGGATAGGCCGCCACGGCCGGATCGATCACCACCTCTTGCAAAAGCGGGTTCAACTCGGCGGCGACGCGGGCGGGCATGTCTTGCAGAATACCCTTGCGCGCCGTCAGGCTGATCGTGCGATCAAGCGGCGCAAAGGGCAGCGGCATCACGTCCAACTGATCGGCAAAGCGGCGCGCGCGCATCAAGGCCAAAGGCGTCAGAATCGTCCATCCCGCGCCCTGCCCCACCATCGCCAGGATCGCGTGATAACTGTCCAGCTCGAACCGATGCGCCAGCGTCAGGTTCTGCCGGGCCAGATGCGCGGCCACCAGCCGGCCCATGTGGTGCCGCGTGGTGTATTGCACCAATGGCAGCGATTGCAGTTGCCGCAGAACGTCACCGGTTGCACTTATCGCCCCCTTCGGCGCCGCGACAATGAAGCCTTCGGTCAGGATCGGGTGCAGCTCCATCCAATCGGCCTCGGCCCCCATGTCGGCGGCCACGATCATATCCAGCGCCCGCGCATCCAGCAGGTCATGCAGGTAATGGCTGGCCCCGGTTTCCAGCAGGAATTGACAGCCCTTCAGATCGCCCGCCAGCCGGGTCAGCAGGCGGGGCGTTACGTCGGCCTCGAAATCTTCGATCATGCCCAGGCGAAACCGTGTGAGGCTCGTCATGTCGCCCATCGCCAGTTCCGCCCGGGCCAGCGCCGCCTCGTTCAGGATATTGCCCGCGCGGCGGCGAAACGCCTCGCCCGCGGGGGTCAGCGCCACGGGCCGCGTGTTGCGATGCAGCAGCGTTGCGCCGATGGCGTTTTCCAGGTTGGTCAATTGCTGGCTGACGGTCGAGGGGCTGGTGCCGAGCCGCCGTGCCGCGGCCGAGATGCTGCCCTCTTCGGCGGTGGCGACGAACAGCTCGACGCCCCAGAGCGTGATACGTCCAGGGCTGTCGACCATCGCGCGTTACTTGTCCATCTTCGACAGCTTGGCCTGCAAATCGGCCAGCTGCCGCTTGATCTCGTTCAGGTCTTCGTCGTCTTCGGCCGCGGCGGCCGGCGTGGCATCGCCCTCGCCCTTTTCCGGGCCAGACCATTGTTTCGACATGCCGCCTGTCATCGCCTTCAGAAAGGCCTGTTGCTGCGCCTGCATCGCCTCGAACCCGGGCATCTGCGCCATCGGGTTCACCTTGGCCATGTTCTCCATCATCTTCGACTGACCGTCGCGCAGCATCTCGAACGACGCTTGTAGGAATTGCGGCACCATCGAATTGGCCTGATCGGTATACGAACGCACCAAGTCGGTCAGAACATTCACCGGCAGCATGGTTTCGCCGCGGCTTTCGTGTTCGGCAATGATTTGCAGCAGATATTGGCGTGTCAGGTCATCGCCCGATTTCAGATCGACGATCTGCACCTCGCGACCTTCGCGGATGAAGCCTGCGATGTCTTCCAGCGTCACGTAATCGCTGGTCTCGGTGTTATAGAGCCGCCGGCTGGCGTAGCGTTTTATCAGCAACGGTTTCTTGTCTTCGGCCACCTGCGGTCCCTCCCGATGCAGCAGTGCAGCGAAAGACTAGGACAGGCCGAGTGAAAAAGAAAGGGCGGGCACGAGGCCCGCCCAAATACCGCATCCCTAGGGAGGAGGAGAGGATGCAGATTTCTGCGCCTGCGCCTTACTTGGCGGCGGCGGCTTTCTTGGCTGCCGTGGTGGCGTCTTTGGTCATCTTCTGGACGGTGGCCGAAGCTTCTTCGGTCATGTCCTTGCCAGCGGCCATCATCAGTTCCACGGTGTCCATCTGAACCTTTTTCGCGATCTCGGCGAAGGCGGCCATGTTCTCGGCGGCCACTTCGGCCTGGGCCGATGCGAAATCGGTCATCGCCTTGGCATAGTCTGCCGGCTCGGTCTTGGCCTTGGTCATGTCCGACATCTTGGACAGGGTGTCTTTGGTCCACTTGGCCGAGATTTCCGACGACTTTTCGGCGGCTTCCAGAGCAACGCCGGCCAGTTTTTCGTTCAGCGTGGCCTGGGTCTTGAACGCGTCTTCCATTGCCTTGGTGTCAACGGGGAATGCGCCCATCATGTCTTTCATCATTACGGTAAAGTCTTGCGTCTTTGCCATGGTCTTGATCCTTTGCGTTTGCATGTTGCAGTGCAGCGGGCCAGTCCCGGCTGCGTTGTTACAAAAGGATATATACATGCTGCACCGCAGCATTTCAACCCCTTTCGCTGCACCGCAGCAAAATTCGGGTTACGCAAGGTAAATCAATGGCTTTCCGACCGCTGCACATAAGTGCCGGGCGCCGGGCACAGGGCCGGATGGGTCGAATCGCCGGGCTCGCGCGCGGGCACTTTCTTGCCCGACCGCTTTGCCAGCCACTTATCCCAGCGCGGCCACCACGAGCCTTCGTGGAACGTGGCCTGCTCTAGCCAGTCGTTCGGAGTGAGCGTCATGTCGGTGTTGGTATAGTGGCCGTATTTCTTTTTGCTGGGGGGGTTCACGATCCCCGCGATATGGCCCGACTGCGACACGATGAAGGTGCGGTCGTTCGATCCGAATTTCTGCGCGCCGCGATAGCTGTCTTTCCAGGGCGCGATGTGATCGGTCTCGCAGGCGACAAAGCAGCACGGCAGGTCCACATCCTCGACCGCCAGCCTGTCGTTGCACAGCTCGATCCCACCATCGGCGAACTCGTTGCGCTGACACAGGCCGCGCAGGTATTCCTTGGCCATGCGCCCGGGCAGGTTCGTGCCGTCGCCGTTCCAATACAGCAGATCGAAGGCCGGCGGCGTTTCCCCCAGCATGTAAGACCGGATCGCCGGCCCATAGATCAGGTCGTTCGATCGCAGAAAGCTGAAGGTGCGCGACAGGATGAAACTGCGCAGATACCCCTGCTCGTTCACCTCTTGCTCGATCCCGTCGATGAAATCGTCCTGCAGGAAGGGCGTGAATTCGCCCTGATCCGAAAAATCGGTGAGCGTGGTAAAGAACGTGGCCGATTTCACCGTCTTGTCGCCGCGATGTTTCAGCAGCGACAGCACCATCGACAGCGTCGTGCCGGCGATGCAATAGCCCACGGCGTTCAGCTGTTTCTGGCCGGTGATCTTCTTGATCTCGCGGAAAGCGGCCAGGTAGCCGTCTTCGATGTAATCCTCAAGCCCGACATCGCGATAGGTGGCATCGGGGTTGACCCAGCTGACCACGAACAGCGTGTAACCCTGTTCGGTGATCCACTTGATAAGGCTGTTCTGCTCTTTCAAGTCCAGGATGTAATACTTGTTGATCCAGGGCGGAAAGATCACCAGCGGCGTGGCATAAACCTGGTCGGTCGCGGGCGAGAACTGGATCAGCTCCATCATCCGGTTGCGATAGACGACCTGCCCCGGCGTGGTCGCTATGTTTTCGCCCAGGCGGAATGCCTCGTCATCCGACAGGCGAACCAGCATCTCGCCGTTGTTCGCCTCTAGGTCGGCGACAAGGTTTTCAAGCCCCTTCACCAGGCTTTCGCCATCGGTTTCGATGGCGCGCTCCAGCGCATCGGGATTGGTCGACAGGAAATTTGTCGGCGCCATCATGTCGATGATCTGATTCGAGAAATACTGCAGGCGCTGGCGCTCTTTCGGCTCAAGATCCTCGGCGGCCGAAACCGCATCGCGGATTGCCTGGGCGTTCAGCATGTATTGCTGCTTGATGAAGTTGAAATAAGGATGCGTTCGCCACATCGGGTTGGAAAACCGCCGGTCGCTGGGCGTGTCGTCCTCGGGCGCTTCCAGCTTGCCATGGGCCAACGCCTGCTGCGCCTCGATGAAGTGTTTGACGGATTTTCCCCAGAACTCCACCTGTTGTTCAAAGATGCGCGCGGGGTTGTGCATCATCTCTTGCCAATAGGATTGGGTGGCTTTCACCATCAGATCAGGCCCCGGTGCATTCAGCGTCGGATTCGAGGGATTGCGGTTCGAAATCGCCGCCACAAGGCGCTGCGACAACTCTTCGACCTTGGCGAGGTTGGCGTTCATACGCTCTAGATTTTCACCTGCGACATCGTCTTTAGTTGTCATATTCAGTTTTTCCTCGTATCTTCGCTGCTATGCAGCATAACGGTCGCAACGGCGGAGGGGCACAGCGACCGACACATATGCGGGCAACATCCCGCAGAAAGGAATGACCGCCGATGCGCTACATGGCCACGTACGACCTTATGGAATCGATGCGCAATACCAATCAATGGTTGGGTGCCTCCGCCCTATCCTTTGCATCGTATCCGCTTTTTTCGATGGTGCCAAACCCTGCTCTGCAATGGATGGCTGCCTGGGGCGAAGTGACGGAACGCACCTTTCAGCGCATGGTCGCGAAACCCGACTGGGGCATTCGCACCTTCACCTGCGAGGATGGCAAGGATCACCTTGTCGATATCGAAACGGTGGTGGAGCGCCCGTTCGGCGACCTGATTCACTTTAACGTCGCGGGCCGCGAGGAACAGCCGCGCAAGGTGCTGCTGGTTGCGCCCATGTCGGGCCATTACGCCACGCTGCTGCGCTCGACTGTGAAATCGCTGATCGTCAACAACGAGGTCTATATCACCGACTGGCACAATGCCCGCGACATCCCCGTGTCCGAAGGCAAGTTCGATGTCGAGGATTACACGCTCTACCTGGTCGATTTCATGAAAGAGCTGGGCCCGGACACCCATGTAATCGCCGTTTGCCAGCCCGCGCCGCTGACCCTGGCCGCCACCGCCTATCTGGCCGAGGAAGAGCCCGACGCCCAGCCCCGCACGCTGACCCTGATCGGTGGCCCGATTGATCCAGACGCCACCCCCACCGACGTGACCGATTTCGGCAACCGCGTGACGATGGGCCAGCTGGAGGAAATGATGATCCAGCGCGTCGGGTTCAAATACAAGGGCGTGGGCCGCATGGTCTATCCCGGTCTGCTGCAGCTGGCATCGTTCATGTCGATGAATGCCGACCGCCATTCAAAGGCGTTCCAAGACCAGATTTCCCGCGTCGTTCGCGGCGAGGCATCGGACAACGATGCGCATAACCGCTTTTACGACGAATACCTTGCGGTGATGGACATGACCGCCGAATTCTACCTGTCGACGGTCGAACGGGTGTTCAAGAACCGCGAGATCGCGCGCAACGTCTTTACCGTGAACGGCAAGAAGGTGGATATCGGCAAGATCACCAAGGTGGCCGTGAAAACGGTCGAGGGCGCGAATGACGACATCTCGGCCCCCGGTCAATGCGTGGCAGCCCTGGGTCTGTGCACCGGCTTGCCCGACAGCATGAAAGCCAGCCATGTCGAACCCGGCGCGGGCCATTACGGCATCTTCGCCGGCAAAAGCTGGCGCAACAACATCCGACCGCTGGTTCTGGATTTCATGAACGCCAATAGCGGCGGCACGGCCAAGAAACCCGCCAACAAGAACGCCGCCGCGCGCTAAGCGCCGGCGGCCTGCCTGCCTTAACGCCCGAATAGCCCTGTCAGCGCACGTTTCACCGTGCCGCTGACCGACGGGCGCGCGGCGCGGCTGAAGGGTAAGGGGCGGCACACCTCCAACGCGGCGATGCCCACCCGCGCGGTCAGCGCGCCGTTCACGATGCCTTCGCCGAAGCGGCGCGACAGCTTCGACAGCACGTTGCCACCCGCAACCGAGCCGATCAGATCGTCGCCCACCGCCACCGCGCCGGTGGCGACCAAATGCGTCATCACCGCCCGCGTCAGCCGCCAAGAGCCCAGAACACCCGACCGCCCGCCGTAAATCTCGGCGATGCGGCGGATCATCCGCAAGTTCGAGGTCAGCGCCGCCACCACATCGGCCAGCGCAAGCGGCACGATGGCCGTGACGGTGGCGACCTGGCGGGCCGCGGCTTCGACCTCGGCACGGGCGGCGGCGTCCAGCGGGGCCAGCATCTCGGCCTCGGTCAGGGCGAAAAGGGCGCTGGCATCGAATTGCTCGTCCCGCCGCTCGGTGAAACGGGCGCGGCTCCACTCCAGTTCGGGACGGTGGGCATAAAGGCGCTCCAACTCGGTCACCACGGCGCGCGCCTTGGGCAGCGACGCCTCGGACAGCGCGGCCTCGGCCCGCGCCTGCAACTTGTCGACCTTGGCCAGCCGAGAAAACGCCGCCAATTCGCGGATCGCCGCGAGCACGGCAACCAACACCAGCGCGCCGATCAAGGCGGTGACCGCATAGCCCAGAACCGGCACCCGGTCGATCAGCCCGGTGGCGAAATCCCAGGCCGCAACCGACACCACCGCGCCCAGAACGGCCAGCAACAGCCCCCAGAACCACCGCGCCAGCCGCGACGGGCGACGCGCGCCCAGCACGGCAACCGTTTGCATCGCGCGGCCCTGCGGCTGCGGCAGGCCGGGATCGGGCACCGGCGGGGCGACGTCAGGGCCTGGGGCGGTGTCGTCGCCCTCAAGATCGATCAAAACCGGACCGTTCGTCATGCCGCGGCCTCCTTTTGCCAGGCAAGGTGAATGTCGGGCAGGCCGCTGTCATTGCCCAGGCCCACGCCATGCGCCACCTCGACAAAGCCGTGCCCGGCATAGAAGCGTCGCGCCGGAAGGTTGTCGCGCAGCGTCCACAGCTCCAACTGGCCGAACCGCGCCTTGGCGTCGGCCATCAGCGCGCTGCCATGCCCCCGGCCCTGCGCGCACGGATGCACGTAAAGCGCCAGAACGATCGGCCCCTGCCGCGCGATAAAGCCGACGGGACGCGCGCCGTCATGCACGACGCGCACCGCGCCCTGTCGGATCAGGCGCAGCATCAGCGCGGCATCGCTGCGGCGCGGGCGCGCGCCCTCGTCCTCATGCGCCCAGAGGATCGCCAGCAGGCGCGGCGCGTGCCAGAACCGCGCGGGAATGATCGCGGCCCCGCTCATAATTTGTCCCCGATCAGAAACTGCGCGGCGCGGTCCAGCCTGATATGCGGCGGCCCCTCGCCCGGTTTCAGCGTCAGCCGCGCCGGCGCAAAGCGCATGATCTGGTAATCGGCGTCCAGCCATGTTTCGGCCCCGTCGCGGGCGGGCGAGAGCAGGCGGTTGGGATCTTCGGGTAGCGCGCCGGGGTAAAACGCCGCGCGCTTGCCGCTGTCCAGCAAGGTGCCGCGCACGCAGTCCAACTCGCGGCCGTTATGGGTGATGGTTTCCTCGGTCGTTGCGCGCAGGGCGGCGATGGCCATCGCCTGTGTCTGCGCACCGGCGAAATCGGCACGGTCACGCGCCTCGCGGGTCAGCGCCTCCATGATCGCGGTCAGGCGGGCGTGCTGGCTGTGATGCAGGTGGTCGGCCTTGGTGGCGGCGAACAGGATCTTTTCCACCCGCTTCCCCAGCAAAAGTTGCGACAGAAACGCGTTCCGCCCGGGCCGGAAAGCCGACAGGATATCGGCCATCGCGTGGCGCATATCCTCGACCGCGCGGGGGCCTGCATTGATCGCTCCCAGCGCGTCCACCAACACCACCTGCCGGTCGATCTTGGCAAAATGATCGCGAAAGAACGGTTTGACCACTTCGCGCTTGTAGGCCTCGAACCGGCGCGCCATTTCGCGCGTCAGCGACCGGCGCGGCGCCTCGCCTGCCTGCGGCATCGGCGCGAAGGTCAGAACCGGGCTGCCCGCCAGGTCGCCCGGCAGCAGAAACCGCCCCGGCGTGCAATCGTAATACCCGCCATCCCGCGCGGCCGCCAGGTAGGCGGTAAAGCTGTCGGCCAGCGCCTTGGCCGTGGGTTCGTCATGCGCGGCCGCGCCATCGGTGGCCCGCATCCGCGTCAGGAAATCCGCCGCCTCGGGGCGTGCCTCGATCCGGGCCAGCACCTCGGCCGACCATTGCGCGTAATCCTTGTCCAACAGCGCCAGGTCCAGCAGCCACTCGCCCGGGTAATCGACAATATCCAGATGCACCGTGCGCGGCCCTTGCAGCCCGCCCAGCAGGCCCGTGGGTTTGACCCGCAGCGACAGCCGCAACTCTGACACCGCGCGCGTGCTGTCGGGCCAGCGCGGGGCATCGGCGGTCAGCGCGGCATAATGCGCCTCGTATTCGAAACGGGGCACGGTGTCGTCGGGCTGCGGCTGCAAAAAGGCGGCGGCGATACGCCCGTCGGCGGCGGCCACCAGCTGTGGCATCCGCCCCCTGTCCATCAGGTTGGCCACAAGCGAGGTGATGAACACCGTCTTGCCCGACCGCGCAAGGCCCGTGACGCCAAGGCGGATCACGGGCTCGAAAAACGCGCCCGACACGGTGTCGCCGATCCCTTCGACCGTGCGCGTGATCCCGTCCGCGATAGAAGTGAATACCAAAACCTGCCCCCGGGCTGCCCGTTTCGGCCAAGATAGACACCCGGGGCGCGCGTTACCAGTGCCGGCCAGGCCGTCGCCTTGCGGGAAAAACCGCCCGCAGCTCCCCGCGTCGCGGGTGATTGCCGCCGCTTCTTTGCCCGTGCTACTGTGACGCACAAGGCAGAGCAGGCCCAAGACAGATGACGGCATTGAAGGAATACCAGCGGCTCGAGTCCACGGGGCTGTGGCGCGAAACCGCGCAGGCCCAGCGGCGCGAGGTCGTCGTGTCGATCGGTGACGCGACGCTGGTGATCGCCGACATGCAGGACCGCCCGCTGGCGCATTGGTCGCTTGCCGCGGTCGAGCGCGCAAACCCCGGCCAAAGCCCGGCGCTGTTCCACCCCGATGGCGACCCCGACGAGACGCTGGAGCTGGGCCCCGATGCCGAGGACATGATCGCCGCCATCGAAAAGCTGCGCCACGCGATCGAGCGGGGCCGCCCCCACCCGGGGCGCCTGCGCCTGGTGATGCTGGGTCTTAGCGTGGCGGCCGTTGCGGCGCTGGCCGTGTTCTGGTTGCCCGGCGCGCTGCGCGATCACGCGGTCAAGGTGGTGCCGCCGGCGAAACGCGCCGATATCGGCGCGGCGCTGGCCGCACAGTTGCAACGCGTGACCGGCCCGGCCTGCGCCGACCCCCAGGGCCGCGCGGCCCTGTCCCGGCTGGCCGCACGCCTGCCCGGCCCCGATGGCACACCCCCCAGGCTTGGCGTGGTGCGCGATGGGGTGCGCGATGCGCTGGCTCTGCCGGGCGGGCGCATCCTGCTGCGCGCGCGCCTGATCGAAGACCACGAAGACCCCGACGTGGTGGCGGGCTTTATCATCGCCGCGCAAGAGCGTGCCGCGATCTCGGATCCGCTGGACCGGCTGCTGCAAGCCACCGGCCTGCGGGCCTCTTTCCGGCTGTTGACCACCGGCACGGTGCCCGATGCGATCCTGCAGCGCTATGCCGAAACGCTTCCCGCCGCCGCCCCTGTTCCGGTGCCGGACGACCGGCTGCTACAGGCGTTCGAACGGGCCGGCGTGCGTTCGACCCCTTACGCCTATGCACGCGACGTGACGGGCGAAACCGTGCTTGGGCTGATCGAGGCCGACCCGTTCGCCGGTGAAACCTCACCCCGGATCGTGCTGAGCGACAACGACTGGCTGCGGCTGCAAACGATCTGCGGCAATTGATCCCTGTGCCGGCTGCCGCGGCGCTTCGTCCAAATTCCTCCGAAAATGCAAAGGCCGGCGCGTCGAACGCACTGGCCTTTTCGCAATCCCGGCAAGCGGGCCTGTGTCACTTTCGGGTAAAGGCCCCGCCAAATCCTGCGCGCCGCGCCGCGTAAAGCGCGTTGCCCAGGGCCTGCGGCGTGCCATAGGGCCCGGCCAGCAACACCCGCGCCGCGCCGCCATCATGGCCATGCAGGGTGCCCATCCGCACGGACAGGCCGGCACGTTTCAGTTTTGCGGCATCCGCCATCGCCGCCTTGTCCGACGGGTAGCGGCCCACCTGCACATAGCGGTGGCCGACTGCGACGCGCAGTGCCTTGTCGCTGGCCGCGCGCGGCGCCTTGGGGGCGGAACGGGTGGACAGGGTGGCTGCGTTCGCAGCCGCGGCCGCCTTGCCCTTGGTCGACATCACGCCACGCCGCCCCATGCGCTGCTGCTCGGCCGAGGTGTAGGGAAAGACAAGGTCGGGGTTGAATGCCGTCACGTCCATGCCGGACGAGACATCAATCAACCGGCGGGGCACGGTGCGGGTCCAGCGCAGGTCCATCTGACGTTTGCCGGCCAGGGTTTGATGCGCGCGTTTCGGGTTCAGTCGGTCATCTTCCCAGACACGGCGATAGCCCGGCGGAACGCGCCCGACACCGGCCGCCTGCGCCTGCATCTTGGCCACGTGCAACGGGGCGATCCGGGTGTTGGGCGTGATCGCCACCGAGTTGCCGCCGGCGACGCGCCGCTGCGGCGCGACATAGACACCGCGCATTCCGGCCGGCACCGTCACCCCTGCCGGCGCGGGCCGCGCCTGTTGCGGTCCACAGCGCACACCCTTGCCGCGCAGGTATTGCGCGCTTTGCGGAGAAGCCCACCGGCATCCTTCCGACCCGCTGCGCGCCACTGGCGCGCGGGATGTCACCGTCTTGCGGGCGGGGACCGCGACCTGGCGCACGGGTTGCGGCGCGGGGCGCATGGCGACAGGCGCTGGCGCGGGCACGATCCTGACCGGGGCCGGTTTCGGCGCGGCCACGCGAACCGGCGCGGGCGTCTTGACCCGTGGCGCGCTGGCGGCGGGCCGCGCGGCGGGCTTGGGCTTGGGCTGGGACGCGCGCGCTTGAGGCATGTCGGCGGGCGGCGGCAAGACCACCGGCGCCTGTGCGGCCGCCGTCTGGGTTGCTGCGGGCGCCGTGGCCGGTGCGTTTGCAAAGGTGGGTTGCGCGTTGCAGATATGCTGACGTGCGCGGGTCATGCGCGGCACCCATGTCACGTTGCCGTCGATCCCGGCCCGCACGTAGACGCAGCCGCGATTGTCGACAAACTGCGTGCCCTTGTAGGAACTTGGCGGGAAATTCGCCGGCACCTCGGTTCTGAGTGAGGATTGCGCCTGCGCGCCCCCCAGGCCCATCAGCCCGATCAGAACGGCAACGGACAGAACTCTTGCTGGCTTCATCTGCGCCCCCACGCGGTTATTGCGGTCAGATTGCACGCTTTGCCTAAGCGAGTAAAGGGTTCGCGCATCGCCGCACCCCTTATTTCGTGCCGAACATCCGGTCACCCGCATCACCTAGTCCCGGCACGATATAGCCCTTGTCGTTCAACCGCTTGTCCAACGCGGCGGTCACGATCGGCACATCGGGGTGCGTCTCGTGCATCCGGGCGACACCTTCGGGGGCGGCCAGAAGGCACATGAACCGGATATCGCGACAGCCCGATTGCTTGACCAGATCGATCGCCGCGGCCGAAGAATTGCCCGTCGCCAGCATCGGGTCGACCACCAGGGCCACGCGGTCCTCCATCCCCTCGGGCAGTTTGCAATAATACTGAACCGGCTTCAGCGTCTCTTCGTCGCGATAAAGCCCGACGAAACCGACCCGCGCCGATGGAATGCAATCCAGCACCCCGTCCAGCATCCCGTTTCCCGCGCGCAGGATGCTGACCAGCGCCAGCTTCTTGCCCTTCAGCACCGGCGCTTCCATCTCGGTCATCGGGGTTTCGATGCTTTTCGTGGTCAGCGTCAGGTCACGCGTCGCCTCGTAGGCCAGGAAATGGCTGATCTCGTGCAGCAGCTGCCGGAACTGGGCACTTGGCGTGCTCTTGTCGCGCATCAGGGTCAGCTTGTGCTGAACCAGCGGGTGTTCGATGATGGTAAGGTGATCGCTCATGGCCGGCTCCTGTCTGGACATGGCCGGGTGATAGCGCAGCGGCGCGCGCTTGCAAACCGCGCAAAAAAGGAGACAGCGCAGATGACCACCGTTACCGCAGGCTGCCTGTGCGCCGACGTGCGGATCACCGCCAGAGGCGCGCCCGACCGGGTGGGCCTGTGCCATTGCCTGGATTGCCGCAAGCATCACGGCGCGGTGTTCTTTGCCGCCGCCATTTTCGACCGGGCGCAGGTCGAGATTTCGGGCGCGACACACAGTTATGAAGGCCGGCATTTCTGCCCCCGCTGCGGCAGTTCCGTCTTTGCGATCAGCGGTGACGAGGTCGAGCTGCACCTGGGCGCGCTGGATACGCCCGACCAGTTCGCCCCCACCTACGAGCTGTGGACCGACCGGCGCGAAAGCTGGCTGCCGCCGATGCCCGCCCTGCGCAGCCACCGACGGGATTAACCGTCAGGCGTCAGCCGCTTTGCCAGCGCCTTGCGGGTTTCGTCATCGCAAAACGCCGCCGCCAGGGCCGTCTGCGCCAGGGCGTGAAACTGCCCCTCGCCCCAATCGAACGCGCGTTCCAGCGCCTCGTATTCGCGCGTCATCGTGGTGCGAAAGAACGGCGGGTCATCGGTGCTGACGGTCACGGGCACGCCCGCCGCGCGCAACCGCTCGATCGGGTGGGCGCGCATCTGCGGGTAAAGACCCAAGCCCAGGTTCGAGCCCGGGCAAACCTCCAACACAGTGCCCGACGCGGCCAGCCGCTCGACCAGCGCGGGATCTTCGATGGCGCGCACACCGTGCCCGATGCGGTCCACGCGCAGATCGTCCAGCGCCTGGCGCACCGAGTCCGCGCCGCCGAACTCGCCCGCATGGGTGGTCAGGCCCAGCCCCGCCTCGCGCGCGCAATCAAAGCCCCAGGCGAAATCGCCCTGCCGCCCCCTGGTTTCGTCGCCGCCCATGCCGAAGCCGACGACGAAATCGCCCGCCGTTTCCGCCGCGCAAAGCGCGGTTTCACGCGCCGCGTCGGGGCCAAAATGGCGGATGCAGGTGACAACGCCGCGCAGGATGATGCCATGCTGCGCCTCGGCCTGCCCTGCCACCTCTTGCATCGCGGCCAGGTACTCGCGCCAGGCCGACAGGTCGCGCCTGCCGCAGAAATCGGGGGACAGGAAATGCTCGGTGTAAATGACGCCGTCCTCGGCCTGCTGCGCCAGCACCTCGGTCAGCAGGCGGGCGTAATCCTCGGGGCTGCGCAAGACGCTGGTTGCGGCCTCGTAAACCTGCAGGAAATGGGCGAAATCGCGATAGGCATAATTGCCCTGCGCGTCGAAAACGCCCGACAGGTTCACCGATTTTTCCTGCGCCAGACCCCGGATAAAGGCCGGCGGCGCGGCGCCTTCCAGGTGCAGATGCAATTCCAGCTTGGGTATCTCTTGCCAACTCATAGGAAGCTTTTCCCCGGTCCCTGCGCAGGCACGCGCAGATGGGCCGCGATGCTGGCCGCCACATCGGCAAACGCCACCTGCCCCACCGCGCGTGCGCCCAGCCCCGCACCCAACACCGGCACGCGTTCGCGCGTGTGGTCGGTGCCGCTCCAACTGGGGTCGTTGCCGTGATCGGCGGTGACCAGCAGCAGATCGCCCGGGCGCAGCCGCGCGATGATCGTGCCCAGCCGCGCATCGGCCCATTCCAGATGCCGGGCATAGCCGGCGATGTCGCGGCGGTGGCCATAGAGGCTGTCGAATTCGACAAAATTGGCAAAGGTCAGGCTGCCGTCTTCGGCCTCGTCCACCAGGCGCGACAGGTGATCCATCAACTTGGCATCGCTGCCCTTGACCACGTCCGAGATACCGCGCATCGAGAAGATATCGCCGATCTTGCCGACCCCATGCACCGAACGCCCCGCGCCCGACACCCAGTCGCACAAGGTGGGCGCAGGTGGTTCGATCGCGAAATCGCGGCGGTTGCCGGTGCGGGTGAAATCGCCTTCGGTGCCGACGAAAGGCCGCGCGATCACCCGGCCCACGCGCATCCTGTGCAACATCGGCGCGACGGCGCGGCACAAATCCAGCAAACGGTCCAGGCCGAACGCCTGTTCATGCGCGGCGATCTGGAACACGCTGTCGGCAGAAGTATAGCAGATGGGCCAACCCGTGCGCAGATGCTGGGCCCCCAGTCGCTCAACGATTTCGGTGCCGCTGGCGTGGCAATTGCCCAGGATACCATCGGTGCCCGCCGCGCGCGCCACCGCCGCCGACAGTTCGGGCGGAAAGGACGGTTGCGTGTCGGGAAAGTAATGCCAGTCCCACGGCACCGGGACGCCCGCCAGTTCCCAATGCCCCGATGGCGTGTCCTTGCCCGGGCTAACCTCGGTCGCCGCGCCCCACACCCCCTGCGGCGCAGCGCCAAGACCGGGCGCCTTTGCACCGCTGGCAAGTTCGATCGCCGCCCCAAGCCCCAGTTGGTCAAGCACCGGCATCCGCAACGGGCCGCTGCGCCCTTGATCGGCACGCCCCTCGGCGCAGGCTTTCGCGATATGGGCCAGCGTGTTGGCGCCCGTGTCGGGCCTATCGCCGTTGAAAAACTGCCCCGCATCGGGCGCGCCGCCGATGCCCACGGAATCGAGCACCACCAGGAAGGCGCGGGTCATGCCCCCACCCTTTCGATCACCAGCGGCCGGGGATCAGGCGCCGCATCGCCCAGCGTGATCGCCGCCTGAACGGCGCGCAGCGCGGCATCTGCGGCGTCTTCGCGCGCCGCGTGGACGCGGGCCAGCGGCTGGCCTTTCTCGACCTTCGCGCCAAGGCCCAGCACATCGGTCAGGCCCACAGCCGGGTCCACGCGGTCGGTTTCGACCTGCCGTCCACCACCCAGCGCGACCACGGCAAGACCCAGCGCCTCGCCATCCATCGCGGTGATGTATCCGGACGCAGGCGCGGGCACTTCGCGGATCACCGGGGCCTCGGGCAGAAAGCGGGCCCATTCCTCGACAAAGGCCAGTGGTCCGCCCTGGGCGGCCACCATTCGGCCCATCGCTTGCGCCGCCGCGCCACTGTCGATGGCCTGGGCCAGCGCCCGTGCCCCGGCCTGCGCATTATGCGCCAGGCCTGCCTGCACCAAGGCCTCGGCCCCCAGCGCGACGGTCAGATCGTAAAGCCGCCCCCGCGCCCGGCCCGTCAGCACGCGCATCGAGGCCGCCACTTCGACCGCGTTGCCCAGATCTGGGGCCAACGGCTGATCCATGTCGGTGATCAGGGCCGAGGTCGGGCAGCCCGCGCTGTTGGCCGTATCGACCAGGGCGCGGGCCAGCGCGCGCGCCTCGTCCACCGATTTCATGAACGCGCCCGAGCCGGTTTTCACGTCCAGCACCAGCCCCTCAAGCCCCGCTGCCAGTTTTTTCGACAGGATCGAGGCGGTGATCAGATCCAGGCTTTCCACCGTCGCGGTCACGTCGCGCACGGCATAAAGCCGCTTGTCGGCAGGCGCGATATGCGCGCTGGCCGCCACGATGGCGCAGCCGGCCTGATCGACCACGGCGCGCAGCCGGCCCTCGTCCAGATCGGTGGTAAAACCCGGGATCGCCTCAAGCTTGTCCAGCGTGCCGCCCGTGTGGCCCAGCCCGCGGCCCGAGATCATCGGCACCGCCGCACCGCAGGCCGCCAGCGCCGGCGCAAGAACCAGGCTGACGCAATCGCCCACGCCCCCGGTCGAATGCTTGTCGATCACAGGCCGGTCCAGCGCCCAGCGCAGAACGTCGCCCGACTCGCGCATCGCCAGCGTCAGCGCCACCCGGCCCGCCTCGTCCAGGCCGTTCAGCAGCACCGCCATCGCGAACGCCCCGGCCTGCGCGTCGCTGACGCCGTGATCGGCCAGCCCCTGCGCGAACCAGCGCAGGGCCTCGGGCGTGACAGGGCGCTTGTCCCGCACCCGGGCGATGATGGCGCGCGCATCCATTGCTCAGGCCCCGTCTCGCCCCATATGCGATGTGGCAAAGGCCCCGGGCAGCAGATCGGCCACGGTGACCATCTGCTCGGGCCCGTCGATCGTGGCAAGCAGGACGGTGACCTCTCCGCGCGCGAATTCGGCCAGTTTCTGACGGCAGCCACCGCAGGGCGAGGCGGGCGTAGGGCTGTCGGCGATCACGCAGACCTCGGTGATTTCGGTTTCGCCGGCGGCCACCATTGCGGCGATGGCGCCTGCCTCGGCGCAGGTGCCTTCGGGATAGGCCACGTTTTCGACATTGCACCCCGCATAGATCAGGCCCGAGGCCCCGCGCACGGCGGCCCCCACTTTGTAATGCGAATAGGGAGCATAGGCGTTTTCGCGCACGGCGCGCGCGGCGGATTTCAGATCCATCGGTCATCCTTCCTGAACAGGTGGAGCGTCAGGATCAAGCCACAGGCGCGCGAATGCAAGGGGGGGCTTGCGTCATCCGCGACCGTCCGCGCGGCACGGCCCCGCCGCATCTCCGGGCCACCGCTTTGCGGCATCTTCCCCCGGCCGCCCAGATGGTTTAATGTTGAACAAAATTCCCAAAGGCCCATGCGATGACCGAAACACCCAAAGACCTGCTGCGCGAGGCGGCGCTGTTCTATCACCAGCACCCGAAACCCGGAAAGCTTGAGATTCGGGCCACCAAGCCGCTAGCCAATGGCCGCGACCTGGCGCGTGCCTACTCGCCCGGCGTGGCCGAGGCCTGCACCGAGATCGTGGCCGACCCCGCAAATGCCAGCCGGTACACCGCGCGCGGCAATCTGGTGGCGGTCGTCTCGAACGGCTCGGCCGTGCTGGGGCTTGGCAATATCGGCGCTCTGGCCAGCAAGCCGGTCATGGAGGGCAAGGCCGTCCTGTTCAAGAACTTTGCCGGCATCGATTGCTTCGACCTGGAAATAGACGAGCCCGACCCCGAAAAGCTGGCCGAAATCGTCTGCGCCCTGGGCCCCACTTTCGGCGCCATCAACCTGGAAGATATCAAATCGCCCGATTGCTTCGTCGTCGAAAAGATCTGCCGCGAACGCATGAACATCCCTGTCTTTCACGACGATCAGCACGGCACTGCCATCGTGGTGGGGGCAGCGGCCAAGAACGCACTGCACGTGGCGAAAAAGGATTTCGCAGATATCAAGGTGGTCAGCACCGGCGGGGGTGCCGCGGGCATCGCCTGCCTGAACATGCTGCTGAAAATGGGCGTGCGGCGCGAAAACGTGTGGCTGTGCGACATTCACGGGCTGGTCTACCAGGGCCGGACCGAAGACATGACCGAGCAAAAGGCCGCCTATGCGCAAGACACCGATCTGCGCACGCTCGATCAGGTGATCGACGGCGCCGACCTGTTCCTGGGCCTGTCCGGTCCGCGCGTTCTGACCCGTGACATGGTCGCCAGGATGGCCGACCGGCCCATCGTCTTCGCCCTGGCCAACCCGACGCCGGAAATCCTGCCCGACGAGGTGCGCGAGGTTGCGCCGAATGCGATCATCGCCACCGGCCGCAGCGATTTTCCCAACCAGGTCAACAACGTGCTGTGTTTCCCCTTCATCTTTCGCGGCGCGCTGGACGTGGGCGCGACCGAGATCAACGACGAGATGCAACTGGCCTGTATCGACGGCATAGCCGAGCTGGCCCGCCAGACCACCAGCGCCGAGGCCGCCGCTGCCTATCGCGGCGAGCAGCTGACATTCGGGCCCGATTACCTGATCCCCAAACCCTTCGATCCGCGCCTGTCTGGCGTGGTGTCGACCGCCGTGGCGCGGGCGGCGATGGAGTCGGGCGTAGCCACCCGCCCGATCGCGGATTTCGACGCTTACAAACAAGGCCTGAATGCCAGCGTGTTCAAATCCGCGCTCCTGATGCGCCCCGTGTTCGAGGCCGCCGCCACCGCCGCCCGCCGCATCGTCTTTGCCGAGGGCGAGGACGAGCGGGTGCTGCGCGCGGCCCAGGCGATCTTGGAAGAAACCACCGAGCAGCCCATCCTGATCGGCCGCCCCGAGGTGATCGAACAGCGCTGCGAACGCTTTGGCCTGACCGTGCGGCCGGGCCGTGATCTGCATATCGTTAACCCCGAAAACGATCCCCGCTATCGCGATTACTGGGGCACCTATCACGAGCTGATGGCCCGCCGCGGCGTCACCCCCGACCTGGCCCGCGCCATCATGCGCACCAACACCACCGCTATCGGCGCGGTCATGGTCCACCGGGGCGAGGCCGACAGCCTGATCTGCGGCACTTTCGGCGAGTATCGCTGGCACCTGAATTACGTGTCCCAGGTGCTGGGTCGGGGCGAGTTGCGCCCGCATGGCGCGCTCAGCATGATGATCCTGGATGACGGGCCGCTCTTTATCGCCGACACCCATGTCTATTCGCTGCCCACACCCGAAAACCTGGCCGAAATCGCCATCGGGGCGGCCCGTCACGTGCGCCGCTTCGGGTTGGAACCCAATGTCGCCTTCTGCTCGCAAAGCCAGTTCGGCAACCAGGCCGAAGGCTCGGGCAAGCGGCTGCGCGATGCGATCGCCATTCTCGACAGCGCGCCGCGCGATTTCGCCTACGAGGGCGAAATGAACGTGGATGTCGCGCTGGACCCCGATTTGCGCGAACGCCTGCTACCCGGCAACCGGATGCAGGGCGCGGCGAATGTGCTGATCTTCGGCCATGCCGACGCAGCCAGCGGTGTGCGCAACATCCTGAAGATGAAGTCCGGCGGGCTTGAGGTGGGGCCGATCCTGATGGGCATGGGCAATCGCGCCCATGTGGTCACCCCCGGCATCACCGCGCGCGGCCTGCTGAACATGGCCGCGATCGCGGGCACGCCGGTGGCGCATTACGGCTAAGGGCGGTGCCGCCGCCCTTGCGAACGGCGGCACGCATGTTTCCGGGGACGGTTATTTCTTGGTGCGTTTGGCGCCGGGTTCAGCCGGCTTTTTCTTGGTGTCGCCCATGGCAACGCACCTTCCCAAGACAAAGGGCACGGCAGCATGCCGTGCCCTCTCGCATAACATAAGCTGTGCAAGCAAATCACGTCTGACGCGAATTCGACATGGGACAGGTCGAAATCAGGCCTGGCCACCGAATCCGCGTCGCCATGCTTTGCTGGCATGAGTTTGCAGATTTGCAATCATGCGGAATTTTCGCAGGGCGGCCCTCGAAGAAAGCAGCCTTTGCAAAAGTTTGCACGGTCTTCTACGGCAATTCTGCAAATTTTGTGCGGCCATCTGTCCGTTAGCGCCAAAGCAGGCTTGCCCCCACGGCACCCCGTCCCCTATCCCATCGTCCAACGGTTGCGCGTCGCATCGCGCCCGAGGGACGGAGGACCACATTCATGACCACCTATGCAGACGTTTACAAAAGCTGGCAGGACAACCCCGAAGCTTTCTGGATGAAGGCGGCCGAAGCGATCGACTGGGATGAGAAGCCGTCGAAGGCGCTGTTCGACCTGGGCAACGACATGTACGAATGGTTCGCCGACGCCAAGGTGAACACCTGCTGGAACGCGGTCGACCGCCACGTGGAACAGGGCCGCGGCAACCAGGTGGCCATCATCCACGACAGCCCGATCACAGGCACCGTGCGCAAGATCACCTTTGCCGAGCTGCGCAACCGCGTCGCCAGCCTGGCCGGCGCCCTGCGCGCCAAGGGCGTGGAAAAGGGCGACCGCGTCATCATCTACATGCCCATGGTGCCCGAGGCGCTCGAGGCGATGCTGGCCTGCGGGCGTATCGGCGCGATCCACTCGGTCGTCTTCGGCGGATTTGCCGCGCATGAACTGGCCGTGCGCATCGACGACGCCCAGCCCAAGGCGATCATCGCCGCCTCTT
>JAASTF010000152.1 GCA_021767525.1 Paracoccaceae bacterium | reverse complement strand
CATGCAGAATGTCGACGAGCTGGGCCCGGGCGAAATCGGCTATATCACCGCGCAGATCAAACAGGTGCGCGACACCCGCGTGGGCGACACGATCACCACCGAAAAGCACGGCACGACCCAGCCGCTGCCGGGCTTCAAACCGTCGATCCCGGTGGTGTTCTGCGGCCTATTCCCTGTCGACAGCGCCGAGTTCGAGGATCTGCGCGACGCGATCGAAAAACTCGCCCTGAACGACGCGTCCTTCAGCTATGAAATGGAAACCTCGGCTGCGCTCGGGTTCGGGTTCCGCTGCGGCTTCCTGGGGCTCTTGCATCTCGAGGTGATCCGTGACCGGATCGAGCGCGAGTATAACATCGAGCTGATCACCACCGCGCCCTCGGTGATCTATCACGTCTACCGCAAGGATGGTGAGCGGCTGGACCTGCACAACCCCGCCGACATGCCCGACATGACCCATGTCGACCACATCGAAGAGCCGCGGATCAAGGCGACGATCCTGGTGCCCGACGAGTATCTGGGCGACGTTCTGAAACTCTGCCAGGACCGGCGCGGCATCCAGCTGGACCTGACCTATGTGGGCGGGCGCGCGATGGCGGTCTATGACCTGCCGCTGAACGAGGTGGTGTTCGATTTCTACGACCGTCTGAAATCGGTGACCAAGGGCTATGCGTCCTTTGATTACGAGCTGATCGGCTATCGCGAGGACAACCTCGTGAAGATGCAGATCCTGGTAAATGACGAACCCGTGGATGCGCTGTCGATGATGGTCCACCGCGACCGCGCCGAGATGCGCGGCCGGGCGATGTGCGAAAAGCTGAAAGACCTGATCCCGCGTCACATGTTCAAGATCCCGATCCAGGCCGCCATCGGCGGCAAGGTCATCGCCCGCGAAACCCTGGCCGCGCTGCGCAAGGACGTGACCGCCAAGTGCTATGGCGGCGACGCGACGCGCAAACGCAAGCTGTTGGACAAGCAGAAGGCGGGCAAGAAAAAGATGCGCCAGTTCGGGAAAGTGGATATCCCGCAGGAGGCGTTTATCAACGCCCTGAAAATGGACAGCTGAGGCGGTCTATTTCAAGGTGCTCCGGCGACAGCGGGTTTGCGCAGAAAACCTGCGGGCCCACCTCGGCTGGATACAGCAAAAGGCCCGGCGGTTTCATCCCGCCGGGCCTTTGTCGATCCAAGGATGCGCGCGTTACAGGTCGTCCTGCACCTCTTGGCTTTCTTCGCTGATGGTCTGGCCGGCGTTCGACAGGTCCTCGCCCGCGCCCTCGACGGTTTCGCAGGCGGCAAGGCCGAACAAGGCGGCAAGGCAGGCAAGTGTCAGACGTGCGGGCATGGGATCTCTCCTTTGGTTTGCATCGCGGCCCCAACGCGGGCCGCTGCGCGTTGTTCCAAGGAATCGCGGCGGTCGCAGACCAAAACCTTAACGACCGCGCGATTTGGCGACGAAACCGCGCGGTTTTGCGCGGTCGGCGCCAATTCGGGCCGTTTCGGCGGTGAACCCCTTTCTTTTCGGTTAAAATCCGCGCTGAAACCGCGCGGATTGAACGGCAAACCGCGCGCATTTGCGCGAACCCACCCCCGAAACCGCGCGATTTCGCGCAGAAACCACGCGGTTAACGCAACGCGCGCCGCGTAGGGTGGGCAATCCTTGCCCACCGCCCACGCCGCGAAGGTGGGCAAACTGCCCACCCTACGCCAAGGCGCGGCGCTTCAATTCAGCTGAAAGTGCAGCGGGTAATGCCCGTCCTCGAACGGTCCGAACAGGTCGGGAATATCGGGGTGGTCCACCGGCTCGCCGGACATGTCGGGCAGCAGATTCTGCTCGGACACGTAAGCGATGTAATAGCTCGTCTCGTTCTCGGCCAGCAGGTGGTAAAACGGCTGATCCTTGCGCGGGCGCAACTCTTCGGGGATGGCCTGGTACCATTCCTCGGTGTTGTTGAAACTGGGATCGACATCAAAGACGACACCACGGAACGGATGGCGCTTGTGCCGCACCACCTGGCCCAGGTTGTATTTCGCCTGCGTCTTCAACATGTCGTCTGTCATCCATCACCCAATCGTTTCAGCATACTAAGATGCGCTTTGTGCCTTGGAAAATCAAGGAAACACTCTGTGATGGCGGGCGCGGCGCGATTGTGATTTCACAGGGCGGCGATTTTCTGTAAACTAAGTCAAAACACATAAAAACAAAGCGAGAGGCAGATGAGCAGAACTCTTCGCGTATTGGTGTTGCTGATGGTCCTTGCCTCGTGCGGGGGCGGCGATTTCTCGGCACCGCGCAACCTGGACAACGCCTGTTCCATCCTGGCGCAGCGCCCGAAATACGCCCGCGCCTTCAAGGCGGCCGAGCGGAAATGGGGCGTGCCGGTGGCGGTGCAGATGGCCACGATCTACCAGGAAAGCAAGTTTATCGGCAACGCGCGCACGCCCTTGCGCTTTGCCGTGGGCGTCATCCCGATGGGCCGGCAAAGCTCGGCCTATGGCTATGCGCAGGCGCTGGATGGCACCTGGGATGAATATCGCCGCGCCACGGGCCGCATGGGCGCCCGCCGCGACCGGATCCAGGACGCCACCGATTTCATGGGCTGGTACATGAACCTGTCGCGCGAACGCAACGGCATCTCGCTGGCGGATGCGCGCAACCAGTATCTGGCCTATCACGAGGGCCATACCGGGTTCAGCCGCGGCAGCTATAACGCCAAAAGCTGGCTTTTGCGCATCTCGGGCGAGGTGGCGGAACGCGCCGTTGTCTATGATGCGCAGCTTGCCACCTGCCCCCGCCGCCTGCGTTAATCGGGATTGGCGCGGGTAAAGCTGATACGCGACAGGTCGGGCGCCCGTGTGCGCCCCGGCCCCGCCACCGGCGGACGGCCGTCGGGCGGTGTCAGCAGCCCGCGCAGCAGCGCCAGCGGATGCGCCCGCAGGCTTAGCCGCGTGGCCACGTAATCCTCGACCACCTCTTCGCCCAGGGTCATCGCGGGCAGATGGGCGGCGGGCTCGTCGATCGCCTCGCCGTCCAGATCGCCCTCGAACAGCGGCAGCGGCTTGACCGAGCGGATCGCGCTGGCCTGCCACAGCGCCTCGCGCCGCGACAGCCCCAGCCCCGCGAACACATCCGCCTCGGCCAGACGGGTCAGCATCGCGGGCGCCACCCCGGCCCGGCGCCACACGTCCTGCACCCCGCGATAGCCATTGCCGCGCGCGGCAGCCAGCCAGTTGCCCTCGTCCTCGGACAGGCCCTTGATCTGCCGGAACCCCAGCCGCAGCGCCAGACCGCCCTGCCCGTCGGGCTCCATCACGTTGTCCCAGAAACTGGCATTGATGCAGACCGGCCGCACCGTCACCCCATGCTCGCGCGCGTCGCGCACGATCTGGGCGGGCGCATAGAACCCCATCGGCTGACTGTTCAGCAACGCGCAGGCAAAGATGCCCGGGTGGTGGCACTTGATCCAGGCGCTTGCATAAACCAGCAGCGCGAAAGAGGCGGCGTGGCTTTCGGGAAACCCGTAAGAGCCGAACCCCTCGATCTGGGAAAAGCACCGCTCGGCGAAATCGTCGTCATAGCCATTGGCGCGCATGCCCTTCAGGAACAGGCCGCGAAATTCGCTGACATTGCCGTGTTTCTTGAAGGTGGCAAGGCTGCGGCGCAGCCGGTCGGCCTGGTCGGGGGTAAAGCCCGCGCCGACGATGGCGATCTGCATCGCCTGTTCCTGGAACAGCGGCACGCCCAGCGTCTTGCCCAGCACCTCGCCCAGGGCATCTGACGGGAACTCGACCTGCTCCTCGCCATTGCGGCGGCGGATATAGGGATGCACCATGTCGCCCTGGATCGGGCCGGGGCGGATGATCGCCACCTCGATCACCAGATCGTAGAAACAGCGCGGTTTCATGCGCGGCAGGAAATTCATCTGCGCGCGGCTTTCCACCTGGAACACGCCCACGCTGTCGGCGCGGCACAGCATGTCATACACCTTGGGGTCTTCGGGCGGCAGGGTGGCGAGGGTGTAGTCCAGCCCGTGATGCTGGCCCAGCATGTCAAACGCCTTGCGGATGCAGGTGAGCATACCAAGGCTGAGAACATCGACCTTCAATATCCCAAGGCTGTCGATATCGTCCTTGTCCCAGCAGATGACGGTGCGATCCTCCATGCTGGCGTTTTCGATGGGCACCAGCTCATCAAGCCGCCCCTCGGTGATGATGAAACCGCCCACATGCTGCGACAGATGCCGGGGAAAGCCGATGATCTGACCGATCAGGCGCAGGGTGCGCGCCAGGTGCGGGTCGGACGGGTCAAGCCCCAGCTCGCGCAGGCGCGCGGGTTCGGTTCCGCTGGTCGAGAAAAACCCCCAGAGCTGCGAGCTGAGCGCGCTGATCGTGTCCTGCGCCAGGCCCATCGCCTTGCCCACCTCGCGGATGGCACGCTTGCCGCGGTAATGGATGACGGTCGCGCACAGCCCGGCGCGATGCCGGCCATAGGTGTCGTAGATGTGCTGGATTACCTCTTCGCGGCGTTCATGTTCGAAATCCACGTCGATATCGGGCGGCTCGTCCCGCGCCTCGGACACGAAACGTTCGAACACCATCGTGCCGATCTCGGGGGAAACCGAGGTGACGCCCAGGCAATAGCACACCACCGAATTGGCCGCCGACCCGCGCCCCTGGCACAGTATATCGCGCGAGCGGGCAAAGGCCACCACGTCATGCACGGTCAGGAAATAAGGGGCATAGCGCAGCTTGGCGATCAGGGTCAGCTCGTGCTCCAGCAGGGCGCGCACCTTGTCGGGCGCGCCTTGCGGGTACCGCCAGCGCAGCCCCGCCTCGGCCAGGCGGCGCAGGCGGGTGTCGGGGGTTTCGTCCCCGCTGACCTCGGAGGGGTATTCATAGCGCAGTTCATCGAGCGATAAGGTCAGCCGTGCCGCCAGCGCGCCCGCCGCGTCCACCGCCCTGTCGTGCCCGGCAAAGATGCGGCGCATCTCGGCATCCGAGCGCAGGCGCTGCTCGCCATTGGCCAGCGCGCTGCGGCCCAGCTGATCGACGCGCACACCCTGGCGGATGGCCGCCAGCACATCGGCCAATTGCCGGCGGCTGCCGTGATGCATCAGCGGCCGGGCCGAGGCGACGGTGGGCAGGCCCAGCCGCCGCGCCAGCGCCGCCTGCGCCGCCAGCCGGGGGCCATCCTGCCCGTCGTAACAGGGATGCATCAGCAGGTGCATTTGCCCGGCAAGGCGGCGCGCCAGCCGTTCCGCCCGTGGCAGCCATTCCCCCGCGCCGCCCGCATCCGTCAGCGCCCGTGGCGGGTGCAGCAACAGCTCTAGCCCCGCCGCCCTGTCCCACAGATCATCGAGGCGCAGCAGGCACTGCCCCTTGGGCGCGCGGCGGCGGCCGATGGTCAGCAGGCGGCACAGGTTGGCCCAGCCCTGCCGGTCGCGCGGCAGCGCCGTCGCCCGCGTGCCGCAATCGAAGGCCAGCACCGCCGCCGGGATCAGCCGGGGCGCGCGCAGGTCGGGCGTTTGCGCGGGGCGGCCGGGCTGGCCCGGGCCGATCACGCCATGCGCGGCCTCGTGCGCGCGGCGCTCTTGCAATTGGCGGGCCAGGTCGCGCGCCCGGGTGTGGGCGCGCACGATGCCGGCCACGCTGTTCTCATCCGCTACCGCCAGAGCGGGCAGGCCCAGCGTCATGGCACGCATCATCAGCTCCTCGGGGTGCGAGGCCCCGGTGAGAAAGGTGAAATTCGACGTGGCGGACAATTCGGCAAACATGGCAGCCTACAAGTATATTCACCTTTTGTTCTTTTTCGAGTCCCGATTTTGCCGCGTCCAAGTTGCATCCGCGCGCCCCGGCTGGCATCACCATAGCGACCCCAGGAAAAGGCGAATCCCCATGCCCCAAGACCTGCCCGCCGTCGTAACCGGCCCCTTGAGCGCCGCGCAACAGACCAGCCTGATCAACCTGATCCGCCGCGCTGCCCGCACCGAGATCCTGCCGCGCTTTCGCCGGTTGAGCGGAGCCCAGATCGCCACCAAAAGCGGCCCCCAGGACATCGTGACCGAGGCCGACACCGCCGCCGAGGCGATGATCGCCCGCGGGCTGGCGCGGATGTTTCCCGGCGCCGTCATCATCGGCGAAGAGGCCGCTGTCGATAACCCGGGCCTGCGCGCCAAGGCGGCCGAGGCGGAGCTGGCCTTTATCATCGATCCGGTGGACGGGACGTGGAATTTCGCCCACGGTCTGGGCGTGTTCGGCGTGATCCTGGCGGCCACGCGCTATGGCCGGCCGGTCTTCGGGCTGATCTATGACCCGCTGGCCGACGATTACGTGATCGCGGACGAGGGCAGCCCCGCCCGCCATATCAGCGCAACGGGCCGCGAAACGCGGCTGTCCATGTCGGGCGGCGGGCCGATTTCGCGGCTATCGGGCTATACCCACATGTCGCTGATGCCTAAACCCGCGCAAAAGACGCTGGCCCCGCTGCTGACCGAGTTCGCCCGCACCGGAGCGCTGCGCTGCTCGGCGCATGAATACCGCATGGCCGCGCTGGGGCATGTGGATTTCATCCTGTCGGGCACGCTGAACCCGTGGGACCATGCGGCGGGCGTTCTGATCTGCCAGCGCGCGGGCGGCGTGGCGAAGATGCTGGATGGCGCGGATTACACCATCGCGCGCGAAGAGGGGTACCTGCTGACCGCCGCCGACGAGGCCACTTGGGACGCGGTGGCCGAGGTGTTGGAGCCGCTTTTGGGCTGAGCGATCTGGTTTCGGACAGGCGCTGCCTGTCCGACCGGGTTGGGGGGCTTTGCCCCCCGTCGCTGCGCGACTCCCCCCAGGATATTTTTGGAGAGAGGAAGCGGGGGCGCCGTGCGCCGCCCATCCCGCCCGGTCGCGGTGGGCGGGATGGGCTTGGCGCTATTCCGCCGCCTCGGCGTATTCGCTCATCGGCGGGCAGGTGCAGACCAGATGGCGGTCGCCATAGGCGTTGTCGACCCGGTTGACCGGCGGCCAGTACTTGTCGACGCGGAAGGCGCCCGGCGGAAAACAGCCCTGTTCGCGGCTATAGGGGCGGTCCCAGTCGCGCACCAGGTCTTCCATCGTGTGGGGGGCGTGTTTCAGCGGGTTGTTTTCGGGGTCGATCCTGCCCTCTTCGATGGCGCGGATTTCGTCACGGATGGCCAGCATCGCGTCGCAGAAGCGATCCAGCTCGGCCTTG